>JAKAQU010000123.1 GCA_021819535.1 Pseudomonadota bacterium
AAATTCATCGATGACCTCGAGGAATTGCTGACGGGAAGCCGGATCTGGAAGCAGCGGACGGTGGATATCGGTGTCGTGTCACCGGAAGATGCGCTGGCCTGGGGGTTTTCCGGGCCATGTCTTCGTGCCTCTGGCGTGCCTTGGGATCTGCGACGTTCGCAACCCTATGACAAGTATCGCGAGGTCGAGTTTGCGGTTCCCGTCGGGCGCAACGGCGATTGCTATGATCGCTATCTCGTGCGCATGGTGGAAATGCGCGAAAGCCTCAAGATCATCCGCCAGTGTCTTGCGAAAATGAAGCCGGGCCTGGTCAAGATCAGAGATCACAAATTCGCGCCGCCGCCGCGCGCCGACATGAAACACTCGATGGAAGCTCTCATCCATCACTTCAAGCTCTATACCGAGGGCTATCATGTGCCGGAGGGCGCGACCTATACGGTCGTCGAGAGTCCGAAGGGTGAATTCGGTGTCTATCTCGTCGCCGACGGCACCAATAAGCCCTATCGTTGCAAAATCCGCCCGACCGGATTTGCGCATTTGCAGGCGATCGACGTGATGGCGCGGCGGCATATGCTGGCCGATGCGGTGGCGATCATCGGCTCGCTCGACATCGTGTTCGGTGAAATCGACCGGTAAATGACAATGACAGAGATGGCGACCAAGTCCCATGATCACGGCCATGAGCCGGCGATTTTTGCATTCGATGCCGAAAGTGAAGCGAAAATCGGCGAAATTCTGAAGAAATACCCAGAAGGAAGGCAGGCGAGCGCGGTATTGCCGCTCCTCGATCTCGCGCAGCGGCAGATGAGGCGCGTTTCCGGCAGCGCTTGGGTGCCGCGGGTTGCGATGGATGCGATCGCGGCACGGCTCAAAATGCCGCCGATCCGCGTCTATGAAGTGGCCACCTTCTATTTCATGTTCAATACCAAGCCGGTCGGCAAATGGCATTTGCAGGTCTGCACGACGACGCCGTGCTGGCTGCGTGGCTCGGATGCGGTGGTGGAAGCCTGCAAGCGTATCACCGGCATTCGCCATTTCGGCGAAACCAGTGAGGACGGCCTCTTCACCATGACCGAGGTCGAATGTCTCGGCGCCTGCGTAAATGCGCCCATTCTGCAAGTGAATGATGATTTCTACGAAGATATGGATGCGGCGACGACCGGGAAATTGCTCGATGCATTGAAGCACGACTCCCCGCCGCCGCCCGGCTCGATGGCGGGGCGGCAGGCCTCGGCGCCGGAGGGTGGGGCGACCACGCTGACGACGCTCGATTTTGCGCCGCAACCGGCGCCGCGCGGTGGGGAGTAGGGCGATGCTGAGCGATAAGGATCGCATTTTCACCAATCTCTACGGCCTCCATGATTGGCGTCTCCCGGGCGCGCGGGCGCGCGGCGATTGGGATGGCACGGCGGCAATTCTCGCGCGCGGGCGCGATGCCATCGTCGAGGAAATCAAGGCGTCAGGCCTGCGCGGGCGCGGCGGCGCCGGCTTCCCGACCGGCATGAAATGGTCGTTCATGCCCAAGCAATCGGATGGCCGGCCGAGCTATCTCGTCGTCAATGCCGATGAAAGCGAGCCCGGCACCTGCAAGGATCGCGATATCATACGCCATGACCCGCATAAATTGATCGAGGGCTGCCTCATCGCCTCTTTCGCCATGGGCGCGCATGCCGCCTATATCTACATCCGCGGCGAATTCTATAACGAGGCGCGGCATCTGCAGGCCGCGATCGACGAGGCCTATGAAGCCGGGCTGATCGGGCGTAATGCCTGTGGCTCGGGCTGGGATTTCGATCTTTATCTGCATCGCGGCGCCGGCGCCTATATTTGCGGCGAGGAAACGGCGTTGCTCGAAAGCCTCGAAGGCAAAAAAGGCATGCCGCGCCTGAAGCCGCCCTTTCCTGCCGCGGTCGGCCTTTATGGTTGTCCGACGACGGTCAACAACGTCGAAAGCATCGCTGTTGCGCCGACGATCATGCGCCGGGGGGCCGCGTGGTTTTCCGCGCTCGGGCGCCCGAAGAACACGGGGACGAAGGTTTTTTGCATCTCAGGTCACGTCAACAAGCCGTGCAATGTCGAGGAGGAACTCGGCATTCCCCTTCGCGAGCTGATCGAGCGCTATGCCGGCGGTGTGCGCGGGGGGTGGGATAATCTGCTCGCGATCATTCCCGGGGGTTCTTCGGTTCCGGTGCTGCCGAAAGATGTCTGCGATACGGTCTTGATGGATTTCGACAGTCTGCGCGAAGTGCGGAGCGGGCTTGGCACGGCGGCAGTGATCGTCATGGACAAATCCACCGACATCATCAAAGCCATTGCCCGGCTCTCGCATTTTTACAAGCATGAGAGCTGCGGCCAATGTACGCCCTGCCGCGAGGGCACGGGCTGGATGATGCGCATGATGGATCGTCTGGTCGAGGGGCGTGCCGAGGTCGATGAAATCGATATCCTCGAACAGGTAACGCGGCAGGTGGAGGGACATACGATCTGCGCGCTCGGGGATGCGGCCGCGTGGCCGATCCAGGGGCTGATCCGCCATTTCCGCCCTGAGATCGAAGCCCGCATCGCGGCCGCCAGGGCACGCGGTCTCCAGATGGCGGCGGAGTAGGACGATGGCGAAAGTCACGGTTGACGGCATCGAGGTCGAGGTGCCGAACGGCGCTTCGGTTTTGCAGGCGGCGGAATTGGCCGGGAAGGAGATCCCGCGCTTTTGCTATCATGATCGGCTGTCGGTTGCCGGCAATTGTCGGATGTGTCTCGTCGAAGTGGAAAAGTCGCCGAAGCCGGTTGCCTCCTGCGCCTTTCCCGTGGCTGACGGCATGGTGGTCAAGACCGACAGCCCGATGGTACGCCAGGCGCGACGTGGGGTGATGGAATTCCTGCTGATCAACCATCCGCTCGATTGCCCGATTTGCGACCAGGGCGGCGAATGCGATCTGCAGGATCAATCCATGGGCTATGGCATGGATCATTCTCGCTATCGCGAGAACAAGCGGGCGGTGAAGGATAAAAATCTCGGCCCGCTGGTTAAAACCGTGATGACGCGCTGCATCCAGTGCACGCGATGCGTGCGGTTTGCCGCTGAAATTGCCGGTGTGCCGGAGCTTGGCGCAACCGCGCGCGGCGAGAACATGGAAATCGGCACCTATGTCGAGCGCACGTTGAGTTCCGAGCTTTCCGGCAATCTGATCGATATCTGCCCGGTTGGCGCGCTTACCTCCAAACCCTATGCGTTCGTCGCGCGTTCGTGGGAATTGAAGAAAACCGACGCGATCGACGTTTTCGATGCGGTGGGCTGCAATATCCGTATCGATGCGCGTGGGCCGGAGGTGTTGCGCATCCTGCCGCGCCTGAACGAAGACGTGAACGAGGAGTGGCTTGCCGATAAATCACGTTTTTCGGTCGATGGCTTGAAGCGTCGGCGTCTCGATCGGCCGTGGGTGCGTCGGGACGGAAAACTCGTCGAGGCGAGCTGGCGGGAGGCTTTTGCCGCCATCGCGAGCCAGATCAAGGGTCGTGATCCGGCGCGGATCGGCGCCATTGCCGGCGATCTCTGTGATGCCGAGAGCATGCTGGCGCTCAAGGATCTGATGGCGGCGCTCGGCTCGGCCACTCTCGATTGCCGTCAGGATGGGGCGCGTCTCGACGCTACACGGCGGGATTTCTATCTTTTCAACACCACCATCGCCGGCATCGAGGACGCGGACGCCATTCTTTTGATCGGCACCAATCCGCGCCGCGAGGCGCCGGTTCTCAATGCGCGCATTCGCAAGCGCTGGCTTGCCGGCGCGATCAGCATCGCCGCGATCGGCGAGGAGGCCGATCTCACTTATCCCGTAACTGAGCTTGGCTCATCGCCGCAGGCTCTGGCGGAATTGCGCCGTGGCGATGGCGCGTTTGCCGCGATTTTGCGCGAGGCGAAGCGGCCGATGATCGTGCTCGGCCAGGGCGCATTACGGCGGGTGGATGGCGCATCGGTTCTCGCCGCGGCATGGGCGTTGGCGGCGGAATGCGGCGCCCTCAGTGCCGATTGGCATGGTTTCAATGTCCTGCACACGGCGGCGGCGCGGGTGGGTGCGCTCGATCTCGGTTTTCTCCCGGGTGCTGGTGGCAAGGATGTCGCCGGGATGATGGCGGGGGGTGTCGATCTCCTCTGGCTACTCGGCGCCGATGAAATCGACATGGCGCGGATCGGCGCAGACACCTTCGACTTCTATAAAGGGCATCATGGCGATCGCGGTGCCGCGCGCGCCGATGTCATTCTTCCTGGTGCTGCCTACACCGAAAAGAACGGCACCTATGTCAACACCGAAGGTCGTGTGCAGCGCAGTGAATTTGCCGCCTTCCCGCCAGGCGAGGCGCGCGAGGACTGGCGCATTCTGCGCGCTTTCGCGGAAACGCTCGGCCATCGCTTGCCCTATGACGATCTGCCGGCGCTCCGCGAACGCTTGGCCGCGGTGGCCCCGGTGTTCGGACGCATCGATGATTTGCCGCGGCGCGGCGTGGTTGACCTTACGCCACCAGCCGCCGATCCGGCGGCGCTGGGGGCAGAACCGTTGGTGCCGGCGGTGATAAATTATTATCAGACCGATCCGATAAGCCGGGCGAGCCCGACCATGGCGGCATGCACGGAAACCCATTATCCCGCGATCGCGGAAGCGGCGGAGTAGGGGCTATGGCGGGCTTTTTTCAAACACCGCTCGGCGTGCTGATCCTTTGGGTTCTGGAAACGCTGGCGATATTGGTGCCGCTTCTGATCGGTGTCGCCTACGCGACCTATGCCGAGCGCAAGATTCTGGCCGCCATCCAATTGCGCAAGGGCCCGAACGTCGTCGGTTGGTGGGGACTTTTGCAGGCTTTTGCCGATGCCGGCAAAATGCTGATGAAGGAGACCATCATCCCGACCGGCGCGAACCGGGTTTTGTTTTTGCTTGCGCCGATGATCACCTTCGTTCTCGCCATGATCTCCTGGGCAGTCATTCCGGTGAACGATGGCTGGGCGATCGCCAAGATCAATGTTGGCGTGCTTTATCTGTTCGCGATCAGCTCGCTCGGGGTCTATGGCATCATCATCGCTGGCTGGGCGAGCAATTCGAAATACGCCTTTCTCGGGGCGTTGCGCTCGGCGGCGCAGATGGTCAGCTACGAGGTTTCCATCGGTTTCGTCATGGTTTCGGTGCTGCTTTGCGTCGGCAGCCTCAACCTGAACGATATCGTTCTGGCGCAGCGGCATATCTGGTTTTGTATTCCGCTGTTGCCGATGTTCATCGTGTTCTTCATCTCTGGGCTCGCCGAAACCAATCGGTCCCCGTTCGATTTGCCGGAGGGCGAGAGCGAGATCGTGGCCGGATTTTTCGTCGAATACAGCGCGATGGCCTTCGCGCTCTTCTTTCTCGGCGAATACGCGAACATGTTCCTGATGAGCGCGATGACATCGATCCTGTTTCTCGGCGGCTGGCTCGCCCCGTTCGGCATTGCGCCCTTCACCTGGCTGCCGGGGCCGATTTGGTTCATTCTGAAGATCCTGCTCTGCATGTTCGTCTTCATCTGGGTGCGCGGCACGTTTCCGCGCTATCGCTATGATCAGCTCATGCGTCTCGGGTGGAAGGTGTTCTTACCGTTGTCGCTTTTCTGGTTGGTATTGACAGCGGGGTTTTTGATGGCGATGGGTTGGCTGCCGCAGGGTGGCGCGTGATGAGGGTGGCGCGCGAGATCTCGCATCAAGGCAAGAAAGGGCGTTGACACCATGGCGCTGTTGCAACGTGCTGTGCGTGGCTTTCTGCTCGGCGATATCTTCGCCGGGCTCGGTCTCACGCTTCGCTATTTCTTCAAGCCGAAAGCGACGCTCAACTATCCTTACGAAAAGAACCCGATCAGCCCGCGCTTCAAGGGCGAGCACGCACTTCGCCGCTATCCGAACGGGGAGGAGCGCTGCATCGCCTGCAAGCTCTGCGAGGCGATCTGTCCGGCACAAGCCATCACCATCGAGGCCGAACCGCGAGCCGACGGTTCCCGCCGTACGACGCGTTATGACATCGATATGACGAAATGCATTTACTGCGGCCTTTGCGAGGAGGCCTGCCCGGTGGATGCGATCGTCGAAGGCCCGAATTTCGAGTTTGCGACCGAGACGCGCGAGGAGTTGATGTACAACAAAGAACGACTACTCGCCAACGGCGATCGCTGGGAAAGCGAAATCGCCAAGCGGCTCGAACTTGATGCGCCATATCGCTAGGCGAAACAGCAGATTGGGACAGGGATTGCCGGCGTTATGATAACGATGATCGCTTTTTACGTCTTTGCCGCGATTTTGATCGCGTCTGCGACATTGGTGGTGAGTGCGCGCAACCCGGTGCATTCGGTTTTGTTCCTGATTCTCGCGTTTTTCAATGCAGCCGGATTGTTCCTTCTCAGCGGGGCGGAATTCCTGGCGATGATATTGGTCATCGTTTATGTCGGCGCCGTTGCGGTGTTGTTTCTTTTCGTCGTCATGATGCTGGATGTGAATTTCGTCGCCATGCGCGAGGGGGTGCAGCGCTATGCGCCGATTGGCGCGACGATCGGCTTGGTATTGTTCGTCGAACTGCTGATGGTGATGGGGGCCTGGCGCTATGCGCCGTCGGTATCGGTGCTGCGCGCAGCCCCCGCCCCCGCCAACGTGTCGAATACCGCGGCGCTGGGCGAACTGATTTATACGCACGACATTTTGCTGTTTCAGTTGGCCGGGATGGTGTTGCTGGTGGCGATGATCGGCGCCATCGTGTTGACGCTGCGCGATCGCACGATTTCCCGGCGCCAGGTCATTGCGCGGCAGGTCGCGCGACGCGCCGAGACGACCCTTGAACTGGTACCGATGGCGCTCGACGCTGGCGTGCCAGTGCCGAGTTTCCGCCGCCCGTTGCCGGAGCCCGTGGCATCTCCGGAGCCGGCCTCACATCACGGCGCGCTGCATCATGGCGAGGAGCATTGAACGGCGATGATTGGACTAGGTCATTACCTGGTGGTGTCGGCGATCCTGCTGGTGCTCGGGGTGTTCGGTATTTTCCTCAATCGCAAGAATATCATTATCATTCTGATGTCGATTGAGCTCATCCTTCTCGCCGTCAACATCAATCTCGTCGCGTTTTCGGCGGCGCTCGGCGATCTCGTCGGCCAGGTTTTCGCCATGTTCGTTCTCACCGTGGCGGCGGCGGAGGCGGCCATCGGGCTTGCCATCGTCGTCATCTACTTCCGCAACCGCGGCTCGATCGAGGTCGAGGACGTCAATCTGATGAGGGGCTAAGATGATCTTTGCTGTCGCCGTTCTCGCCCCCATCTTTGGTTCTGCCATCGCCGGTCTTTTGGGCCGCGCGATCGGCGACAAGGCTGCCATGGCGGTCACCATCGCGTGCATGGTCGTTGCGACCATTTGCGGCGAGACCGCGTTCGTCCAGTTCGTTTGGGGCGGGGCGCCGAGCGGGGCGGTCGTGCTGGCCGATTGGCTGTCGGCGGGGTCGTTTCACGTGTCCTGGACACTCCGTTACGATACGCTGTCGGTGGTGATGGTGGCGATGGTCACTTTCGTCGCGACGCTGATCCACATCTACAGCGTCGGCTATATGGGCCACGAGCATAAGCCGGTCGCGCGGTTTTTCAGCTATCTTTCGCTGTTCAGTTTCGCAATGCTGATGCTGGTGACGGCCAATAATCTTTTGCAACTGTTTTTCGGCTGGGAGGGGGTTGGCCTCGCGAGCTACCTTCTCATCGGCTATTGGTATGAAAAGCCGAGCGCCTGTGCCGCGGCGATCAAGGCGTTCGTCGTCAACCGCATCGGCGATCTTTTCTTCGCGGTCGGCATCGGGTTGATTTTCTTTCTCTTTGGATCGATTTCGTTTTCGACCATTTTCGCCGCCGTGCCGCAGCATGTGAACGACACTTATGCGCTTTTCGGCGCGAATGACCGCGCGCTCGAGATCATCGGCATTCTGCTGTTCATCGGTGCGACCGGGAAATCAGCCCAGATCGGCCTTCATGTCTGGCTGCCCGATGCGATGGAGGGGCCGACGCCGGTTTCGGCGCTGATCCATGCCGCGACCATGGTCACCGCCGGCGTGTAGA
>JAKAQU010000124.1 GCA_021819535.1 Pseudomonadota bacterium
AGCCCTTGCGGGCCGAGTTCGCGGGCCATGCTCTGCGCCAACATCCTGAGGGCCGCCTTGCCCCCGGCAAACGCGGCAAAACCGCTGCCACCCCGCAAGCTCGCGGTCGCCCCGGTGAACAGGATGGTGCCGCGGCCAGACGGGAGCATGACCCGCGCGGCTTCACGTCCGACGAGAAACCCCGACATCGCCGCCATTTCCCAAGTCTTGAAGTATTTTTCCGCGGTCAGCTCCAGGATCGGCAATTTCACGCCGCCGCCGACATTGAAGACGACCAATTCCGGCGGACCAAGCTCGGCGACGACGCGCGCGAACATCTCGACGACCTGCTCTTCCCGCCGCGCGTCAACCGCGAGCGGCAGGGCCGTCCCGCCTTGCGCGGTGATCTGTTCCGCGAGCCTGGTCAGTCGTTCCGCTGAACGCCGCGCGATCGCCATCGCATAGCCCCCGCGGGCAAAGCGGCGCGCGATGGCGCCGCCGAGGGCATCGCCTGCGCCGACCACGACACCGACGCGTGAGGATGGAGGCTTCGGTGCGGTGGTCATGCCCGTGCGCTCGGGCGCTGGGTTACGTCCTGAAACCCGCGTTCCGGCTTTCGATTCTCCCCCGCCTGCCTATCGATCTCGACGCGCGGGATGTCGATCCCTTTCTCGGCCAGAAAGATGCGGACGCGGCGCGGATTAATGCCCGCCTTCAGGTCAAAGAGCTTCATGAGCGCTTCCCTCGCCAGATCGATGCGATGTCACGGTCAGGCACAGGCCTCGCTGGACAGAGCGGAGGACATTGCCGCGGCTTTGCCGAGCCATTGTTCGAGCACCGGGAGGATGCTCGCACCGGGCTGGAATCCCTGGGTGACGAGCGCATACTGATCGTCGTCGCGGTCGCCCGCGATCAGGGTCGGAAATCCCCGGATGCCGGCGGACTGCGCGATCGCGAAGTCGCCGCGCGTTTCTTCCATGGCCGCTTCGCTTTCGAACTCGCTGCGGAAGGCGGCTTCGTCGACACCAAACTCCGCGGCAAGGGCCGCGAGGGTAGCGGTGTCGGTCACGTCGCGGTTTTCGGCATAGAAGGCGCGGTGGATACGCCGGAGCGCGGCGAGCCCGGTCTCCATGCCGCGGCGCCGCAGCACCACAACGGCGCGGCTCGCCGGTTCCGTGTCGTAGACGAAGCGCTCGCGGTCGAAGAAGGCAAAGTCGAACGGCTGCCCCGAGGCCTCGTGGACATGCTCCCAGTGGTTGCGGACGTCGCCGCGACTGTGCGCGTTCATCGGCTCCTTCGTCCACGGACGGAGCCCGCCCAGGATCAAGCGGATCGGCAGCGCGGGACCGAAACGCACGGAGATCGCCTCGATGACCGGCGAGAAACCCCAGCACCAAGAGCACATCGGATCGGCGAAATAGACGAGATGCGGCTTGTGCATCATCGGGCTCCTGTGGCGGTGGATTGGGCTTGATTTAGATGGATCGATCTATTATTTATAGCACACACGCTCCTCCCGAGCAAGGTCAATGTCCCGCACCCGAGCCCTTTCTGACGACACCGTTCTCGAACGCGCGATCGGCGTGTTCTGGCAAAACGGCTATGCTGGAACCTCGCTCCGCGATCTGACGGAGGCGACCGGGCTGAGTTCGGCGGCACTCTATCACCGTTTCAACGACAAGGACGGCCTATTCGTCGAGGCTCTCCGCCGCTATGCGGACGAGGGGCTGGCGGAGCGTCTGGCCCGTCTTTCCGCGTCCGCCGATCCAATCGGCGCGATCCGCGACTTCCTCAATGAGCTGATCGCGATGTCGCTCGCGGATCCGCATCATCGCGGCTGCCTTCTGGTCAACACGGCACTCGATGGCGCCGTGCTGTCGCACGCGGCACGCGCGCTCGTGCGCGCACGCCTCGGCGAGGTGGAACGCTTTTTTGCCGAGCGGCTGGAACAAGCGGTCGCAAGCGGCGTCCTCGATCCGAAGACAGACATCGCCCTGAATGCGACGGCGCTGCTCGGCACGGTTTTCGCCATCCGCGTGATGGCGCGCCTCGATGCCGACCCGAAGCGGCTCCGCGCGCTGGCCGACCACGCCCTCGCGAGCCTCCGCAACTTGCCGCACACCAAAAGCAAAGGATCCCGCCGATGATCGACCTCCACTACTGGACGACGCCGAACGGTCACAAAGTGACGATCTTCCTCGAGGAGACGGGCCTCCCTTATCGCGTCATTCCCGTGAATATCAGCGCGGGCGACCAGTTCAAGCCCGAGTTTCTGGCGATCGCCCCGAACAATCGTATCCCGGCGATCGTCGATACCGAGCCGGCCGATGGCGGCCCGCCGATCAGCGTCTTCGAATCCGGCGCGATCCTTGCCTATCTCGCCGAGAAGACCGGCAAATTCCTGCCCGCCGACGTCCGTGGCCGCACCGAGGTCATGCAGTGGCTGTTCTGGCAGATGGGCGGCCTTGGCCCGATGGCGGGCCAGAACCATCACTTCGTGCAATACGCGCCGGAGAAGCTGCCCTATGCCATCAACCGCTATGTCAATGAGACGAACCGGCTCTATGGTGTCCTGAACAAGCGGCTTGCCGATCGCGAATTCGTCGCCGGCGACTACTCGATCGCCGATATGGCGAGCTACCCCTGGATCGTGCCGCACAAGCGCCAGCAGCAAAATCTCGATGATTTTCCGCATCTGAAGCGCTGGTTCGAGACCATCCGCGCCC
This sequence comes from Pseudomonadota bacterium, assembly GCA_021819535.1. Classification (GTDB taxonomy): domain Bacteria; phylum Pseudomonadota; class Alphaproteobacteria; order Acetobacterales; family Acetobacteraceae; genus Acidibrevibacterium. The sequence continues at coordinate 2,706 of JAKAQU010000124.1, forward strand.
GCCCCGCCGTCGAGCGCGCCTATGCGCTGGCGGAGAAGATCAACACCGCACCCACGGTGAGCGAGCAGTCGCGGGCGCTCTTGTTCGGCCAGACCGCCGCCAATCCGACGGGAGAAAAAGCATGAGTGACGAGCTGCGTCTTTTTGATCTGGCCGGCGCCGACGACGCAGTCCGCTTCAGCCCGAATTGCTGGCGTACCCGGCTTGCGCTGGCGCACAAGGGCCTGCCGGGGACGCTCCTGTCCGGCCCGCCCAGATCTTGGAGAGTGGCGACGCAGAGGTTCGCCGGGCGCTTGATAAGGCCAAGGCGCAGGTCGGCTTTACGCGCGCAAGCCGATCGCGGAGGCGCGCCGCGGGATGCTCGCCGCACGAGACCGGCCATCGCTTCCCCGATCCGGGGGACGGTGAAATGAGCCAGCTCACAGGCATTCGCGCCTGCGTCTTCGACGCCTATGGCACGATCTTCGACTTCGCCTCTGCTGCGGCGCGCTGCGCTGAGATCCCCGAGGACAGGCGGGCGGCGCTGACCAATCTCTGGCGCGACAAGCAGTTGCAATATACCTGGCTGCGCTCGCTCCAGGGCCGCTACGCCGATTTCTGGCAGGTGACGGGCGAGGCGCTCGATTTCGCGCTCGACAGTCTCGGCATCGCGACACCCGCCCTGCGCGACCGGCTGATGGAACTTTATCTGACGCTCTCGGCCTTCCCCGAGGTTCCAGATACGCTGCGCCGACTGAAGGAGGCGGGCTTCGTCACCGCGATCCTCTCCAATGGCGCGCCGGCGATGCTGGATGCGGCGGTGCGCGGTGCTGGTCTCCAGAGCCTGCTCGATGCCGTGCTGTCGGCCGACGCCGTCAAGGTCTTCAAGACCCATCCGCGGGTCTATGACTACGCTCTGGAGCAGCTTGGGCTGCGCGCGGAGCAGATTTCGTTCCAATCCTCCAACGCCTGGGACGCCTATGCCGCCTCCGCTTACGGGATGCGCGTCGTGTGGTGCAACCGCTACGGCCAGCGGCGCGAGCGGCTGCCGGGGGCACCGGACCATGAGGTAAAGAGCCTCGCCGAACTGCCGGCATTGCTGGCTTCGCCAGCGTGATCTCGCGGCACGTCTCCGCCCGGCCGGGCGGCGTGCTCGGCTGGGCATGGACGATGGTGCGACCGCGTGTCGGATCGGAGGAGAGAAGACAGCCTCGGCACGCATCGCGGCCGTGGCCGAGATTGCACAAGACGATCCGCTGATCACGTTCCTGCCATGGTGATGCTCACGCTGGCGTGAGCATCGCCCCGGGTTGCGGCGCGCATGACGCGCTATTGCCAGCACCATTGGTTGCGTGTCATGTGAAGAAAATAAACACCGGCAATGGGACCGGTGGGATCGGGAGAAACGGATATGGAAGTTCCTCGGATCGGAGCCGTGATCGGGCGTCGTGCGGTCATAAGAACGGTCGCGACGGCCGGGCTCGCGCAACTCGCAGCCCCCTTCATCCTGCGCGGAGCCCGTGGCGACACCCCGCTTCGCATCGGCATGATCGACCCGTTGACCGGGGCCTACGCCGCGCCGGCGCGGAACGAAGTGATGGGGGCCGAGCTTGCGGTTTCGCGCTTGAACGCGGCGGGCGGAATGCTCGGGCGGCCGGTCGAACTTCTGGTTGAGGATTCGGCCAATGACGTCGGCACCGGCGTACAAAAAGCACGCAAGCTGGTCGAGCGCGATCATGTCGATTTCCTGATCGGCGACGTGAACTCGGCGGTGGCACAGGCGATCGCCCAGGTGGCGATGGAGAACAAGATTCTTCACATCGTCTCGGGCGGGCATACCGACACCATCACCGGCAAGGATTGCAAATGGAACGTCTATCGCGTCTGCAATACGACGCGCATGGAATCGAATGCCGTCTCCGATATTCTTTTCAAGAAATACGGCAAGAAATGGCATTTCATCACGCCGGACTATACGTTCGGCCATACGCTGCAAGCAGCACTGGAAGCCAATCTCAAGCGCCTCGGCGGCATTGAGACCGGGGCCGAGCTGACGCCGCTCGGCACCACCGATTTCTCTGCCTATCTGATCAAGGCGCGCGCCGCCAATCCCGATGTGATCATCCTGCTCGTGCAAGGCCAGGACATGGTCAATTGCCTCAAACAAATCGTGCAGTTCGGTATCGACAAGGAGGTTCCGATCGCCGGCACGCAGCAGGAGCTGGAATCGCTGGAGGGGCTGCCTTCGGAGGCGCGCATCGGCTCGTGGATGTTCGAATGGTACTGGAACCAGCCGAACGTGCCGCATCTGGCGGAATTCATCGCCGATATCCGCAAGGTCAACAAAGGCCGCGTGCCGACCGCGCGCCACTGGTTCGGCTTCGCCTCGGTGATGACGATGGCTCTGGTCGCAGCACAGGAGAAAACCACGGATGCGGTGAAGCTCGCCCACGCGCTCAGCGATTTCGAATTGCCGCCAGAGGTGAAGCTGCAGCCGAACAAGGTCTATTACCGCGCCGGCGATCATCAACTCATGCTCTCCGCCTTCATCGGCGAAGCGCGAGCGCACGGGAAGGATGATCCCGATGATCTCTTCGCCGTCCAGCAGGTCGTCGCCGGCGATGCGGTCGCACCACCGGTCGCCGATACCGGCTGCGTGCTTCACTGGCCGGCATAAGGCCGGGCGTCGGGGGGAAAGGGGGGATCGCGCCGATGATCCAGTTGCTGCTGTTCAACGTCACCAACGGCCTGATCATCGGCGCGTTTTACGTGCTGATGGCACTCGGACTTTCGCTCATTCTCAACCTCTCCGGGGTGATCAACTTCGCGCATGGCGGGTTTCTCGTGCTCGGCGGCTATCTCGCCTATACGCTGACGCCGTTCCTTGGCTATTGGGGGGCGCTGATCGTGGCCCCGCTGCTCACCGCCGTCCTCGGCGTCGTCATCGAGCAAGTGCTCATCCGCCGGCTTTACGGCCGCGATCCGCTCTATAGTCTGCTGATGACCTTCGGCCTTGCCTTCATATTCGAAGACGCGACGCGCTATGTCTGGGGCGCGCAGGGCTTGCCGGTGACGATCCCGGCTTTTCTCGGCCGGCCAGTGAGCCCGAGCCTCTTCTTCATCACCTATTATCGTCTGTTCATGGTGGTGGTGGCAGCGGTGGCGGTGACACTTCTGTTTCTGCTGCTGCGCTATAGCCGGGTCGGCGTGCGCATTCGCGCCGGCACCCTCGATCTCGAAACGGTCTCGACGCTTGGTGTCAATGTCGGCGGGCTGCGGGCGCTCAATTTCGCGCTCGGCATTTTTCTCGCCGGATTGTCCGGCGTACTCGCCGGCGGGCAGCTCGGCCTCGACCCGACGATGGGGTCTGGGCTGCTGATGCCGAGTTTCATCGCCATCATCGTCGGTGGCGTCGGCAGCCTGCCCGGAACCCTGGTCGGCGGATTGCTGATCGGTATTGCCTCCGGTGTCACGGCGGTATTTTTCCCCTCGGCGAGCGAGGCGGTGATGTACGTTCTGATGGCGCTCGTCCTGCTCGCCCGGCCGCGCGGCCTGATGGGCGAGGAAGGGCTGATGACATGAAGGAAAGCGGCCGGACGCATCCCGCGGTTCTCGTTGCGATCTGGGTTCTGCTGCTGCTCGCACCTTACTGGCTCGGCCTCGTCGGCGGCTATACCGCGCTCGGCGCCCGTGTCCTGGTGCTCGGGCTTGCCGCGATGTCGCTCAATTTTCTGCTCGGTTTCACCGGTGTCCTCTCCTTCGGCCACGCCGCCTGGTTCGGGCTCGGCGCCTATGGCACTGGGCTCGCGCTGAAATGGGTCGCGGCCAGCACGCCGCTCGCCTTGCTGCTCGGCACATTGCTCGGCGGCGCGCTGGGTGCCGTGCTCGGGGCGATGCTGGTGCGCCGGCGCGGCATCTATTTCGCGATGGTGACGATCGCCTATGGCCAGGTATTCTACTACATCGCCTATCGCTGGAACGCGCTCACCGGCGGCGATGATGGCCTCCGCGGCTTCTCGCGCCAGCCGCTCGAAATCGGGCCATGGCATATCGACATCGCGGCCAATGGTGTCGCTTTCTATTATTTCGTGCTCGCCTGTTTCGCCGCCGCCGTAGCACTCATGGCGCTTCTGCTCCGCTCGCCCTTCGGCCACAGCCTGCTCGCGATCCGCGAGAATGAGCGGCGGGCGCGGTTTCTCGGCATCCCGGTCGAGTTCCATATCTGGATCGCCTTCGCGCTCTCTTGCGTTTTCATCAGTTTCGCCGGCGGACTCTATGCCCTGCTCAACAATTTCGCCGATCCCAACAATCTCCATTACAGCCTCTCCGGCGATCTCGTGATCATGGCGGTGCTCGGCGGCATGCGGCGTTTTTGGGGGCCGCTTCTCGGGGCCGCCGTGTTCGTCGTGCTGCAAGATTACGTCTCCAGCCTCACCACCAACTGGATGTCTTTCATCGGTCTTCTATTCGTCGCGGTGGTGCTGTTTTTTCCACGCGGCTTGCTTGGCATCGCGCGGCGGAGATCGCTCGCGTGAGCCTTCTCGACGTGCGCGAGGCGAGCAAGAACTTTGGCAGCCTCGCGGCCGTGCGCGGCGTTTCGCTCTCTGTGCGCGCCGGCGAATTGCGCGCCGTGATCGGCCCGAACGGCGCGGGCAAGACGACCTTCTTCAATCTCATCACCGGCGCGTTCCGCCCGACCTCGGGCTCGATCCATCTCGATGGGCGCGATATCACCGCGGTTGCCGCCTGGCGGCGGGTGACACTCGGCATGGCGCGGACGTTTCAGATCACCGAGATTTTTCCCGAACTCACGCTCGCCGAAAACCTGCGCATCAGCTTCGAAGTCGCCTCCGGCCTTCGGCTCCGCCCCTGGATCAGCCGTGCCACGGCGGCGAAACTCCATCGCGACGTCGAGGAGATGCTCGATCTCGCCGGGCTTGCGGCAAAAGCGGGAAGACTGGTCGGCGAGCTCTCGCATGGCGATCAGCGCGCCGCCGAAATCGCCATGGCGCTGGCGCTCCGCCCCCGGCTCCTTCTCCTCGACGAGCCGACGGCCGGGATGGGCGAGCAGGAAACCTATGACGTCGCGCAACTCATCCGCCGCCTGCATCGCGACCGCAATCTCACCATCGTCTTGATCGAACACGATATGCGCGTTGTCTTCCATCTCGCCGACCGCATCGCCGTGCTCGATCAGGGCAGCCTGATCGCCGATGGCACGCCGGCCGAGATCGCCGCCAATGCGGCGGTGCAGGCGGCCTATCTCGGCAAGCCCAATGACGCGGGGGCAGCATGAGACACCCTGTGTCCACCCTTAAGTTGTCAGGTGGCGATTTTGGCTGCCGCGAGATGCTTGATGGGGTCGTAGGCGGTATTTTGTTGCCATGCGCGCCAGAGCACGCGGATC
>JAKAQU010000125.1 GCA_021819535.1 Pseudomonadota bacterium
GCGCTTCCATGAGTGACACGAGCGCGCGGGCGAGGCGTGTGAACTGTGCGCCGACCCCGTCTTCGTGGTAGGGATGCGCCGCCGGATCATGCAACAGAATGAGATCGATATCGCTGGAGTAATTGAGTTCCCGCCCGCCGAGCTTGCCGAGCGCGAGCACGGCGAACCCCGAGCCGCGCGCCGGATGCGCGGGATCGGGGAGGCGGAGCGCCCCGCTCGCCGCCGCGTCGGCGAGAAGATGCGCGGTCGCGAGCCGAAGTGCCGCGTCGGCAAAGCGGCTCAGCGCCGCGGTCACGTCTTCGAGCCGGAAGAGGCCCCCGATATCGGCGAGGGCGACGATGAGGGCGACGCGCCGCTTGGCCTCGCGCAGCCGGCGGGCGATTTCGGCACGGGGCAGCGCGGGCGAGGCGGCATCGAGCCCGGCATTGATGGCGGCGAGCGACGGGCGCGGACCCTGGGCGAGAATGGTATCAAGGGTCGCGACCTCTCGCCTTGCGAGATCGGCGAGATAGGGGCTGTTGCCACCGATCGCGGCAAGGAGTGCGGCGCCGGTTTCGCGCCTCGCCCAGTCCCGCCCGCAAGCGACGATATCCTCGATGAGCCGGCCCGCTTGGGCAGGATCGGCGGGGCGCGGCCAGCGGCGTCTGGTCCAAATGGGCGCGATGGCATCGGTCATGGCGCGCGAGGGTCGCCGTGATACCCGCCCCCGGTCAAGCCCCGTCTCGCAGCGCCTTGAGCGCTCGCCTCTGGCAAAAGCGGCATTGGCTTCGCCCGGCCTTCTGGGCGCTGCATCGGCTCGCGGCATTGGCGCTCGCGCTCGCGGTGCTGGCTTCGCTCATGCTCGGCGCTGGCCTCTGGCGGCTGATGCAGGGGCCGGTCAATCTCGCCTGGCTCGCGCGGCGATTGGAGGCCGAGGCCAATCACGGCGCGCATCCGCTGGTGCTGCATATCGGGCAGGCGGCCCTGGTGTGGGAAGGATGGCGGGGCGGGGTCGATCGGCCGATCGATCTTCGCCTCAATGATGTCGTCGCGACCGACCGCGACGGGCACGAAATCGCCGAGATCCCGCACGCCGAAGTCTCGCTCGCGCTCCATGCCCTACTGCTCGGCCACCTCGCCCCACGCGCCGCCGACCTCGACATCGAGCGGCTGCATCTGGTGCGCGGGCCGGATGGGGCGGTATCCCTGTTCGCCGATGCGCGGCAAGGCGCGCCGGCACCGGCGGCGCTGCTCCTGGCCAGCGGCGTCGTGCTCGACGACCTTCGCCGCGTGCGCCTCGAAAGCCGGGATGTCGTCATCGATGATCATGCCCTCGGTTTGATTTGGCGGATCGACGGGGCGCAAGCGACGCTCGCGCGCCGCGCGGGCGGGGGGTTCGACGGCGATCTCGCCGCAACACTCGCGACCGCGGACAAAACGCTGCCGCTCCGCGCCCGCATGACGCTCGCCGAGAAAGGAGAGGCACCCCTCCTGGTCGCGGCCACGCTGGGCCCGGTCGTGCCCGCGAGCCTCGCCGACGCGGCCCCGGCTTTCGCCGCGCTCAAACCGCTCGCCGCCCCGCTCAGCACGGCGATCACGCTTCGTCTCGGCCGCGATTTCGCCTGGCGCGACATCGAGGGGACGCTCACCCTCGGCCCTGGCGAGATCTCCCTCGCCGGCGGCACGGTCCCGCTCGCCTCGGCGCATACCGCCTTCACAACCGAAGGGCATGATCAATTGCTGCTCCGCGCGGCGACGGCAACGCTCGCCGCCGCCGACGGTTCCACCGGCCCCACTCTTTCTGGCCACGGATCGCTCGCGCGCAGCCCAGGGGGGCGGATCGGGGTCAGCCTCGAGACGAAGCTCGATCGCCTTCCCTTCGCCGATCTCGCGCGCTATTGGCCGGCCGGGCTCGCCGCCAATACCCGCGACTGGCTGACCACCAATATCACCTCCGGCACCGCGCATGACGGGCATCTCGCGCTCACGGCGAGCCTCGATGCCGATGGCGGCGCGGCGCGGATCGAGACCATTTCCGGCACCCTCGCCGGCGACGATCTTGCCATCACCTGGCTGTCGCCCCTGCCGCCGCTGCAACACGCGGCAGCAACGCTCAGCATCCATGCGCCCGACGCAATCGACATCACGGCGCAGTCTGGCGTCGTGACACTCGCGGGTGGCGGGCCGATCGCGCTCACCGGTGGCGCGGTCCACATCGCCGGGCTCGATGTCGCCGATCAGACCGCATCGATGCGCTTCGATCTCCGCGGCCAGGTTGCCGACGCGCTGGCGCTTTTGGGCCAGAAGCGGCTCCATCTCCTCGATCATCAGCCTTTTCCGCTGAACGACCCGAAAGGCACGTTCGCCGGCACGCTCAGCGTCGCCCTGCCGCTCGATTCTGCGGTGAAAACCGATGACATCGCGATCAAGGCGCAGGTTGCGGTTGCCGATCTCCACCTCGCCGGGCTCATCGCCGGGCGCGATCTCGATGGCGGGGCAATGAGGCTCGACATCGATAATGATGGCCTCCGCGCGGACGGCACGGCGCGGCTGGCCGGGGTTCCGGCACGGTTCGGCGCGCGGATGGACTTCACCGCCGGCCCTCCCGATCAGGAAATCGCCGAAATCGCCGTGCGGGCGCTCATCAAGGCGACGGATTTGGCACGGCTCGGCTTCGATCCCGGCGGGCGGATGAGCGGCACCATCCCGCTCGACGCCGAATGGATCGAGCGCCGCAACGGCCACGGATCGATTGCCGCCAGCGCCGATCTCACCCCGGCCGGGCTTGCGCCAACGCCGCTCGGTTGGCGCAAGGCGGAAGGTGTCGCCGGCCATCTCGGCGCCGATCTCCGCCTCGATCACGGCCATCTCGTCGGCATCGACGACATCTCCTTGCAAAGCCGCGATGCCAGCGTTCTCGCCACCGCCGATGCGGCGCACGGCGCACCCTGGCATCTGATCGTCGCGCGCGGCGATCTCGGTGCAACCCACGTCCATGGCGATCTGATTTTTCCGCGCGATCCGGGGGCGCCTTATCGCCTCCGTCTCGGGGGGGCGAGCCTCGATCTTTCCGGGCGGCAAAAACCGGAGCCCTCGGCCCGCCGGCCGAGCGGACCCGAGCGCAAGGAAATCGCGGCCGCGACCAGAGAGGGGCCGCCGGGCGCACCGTTCGAGATCTCCGCCGCCTTCGATACCGTTCTCCTCGGCCCCGCGCGCCGCATCGGCTTTCTCAATCTCCGGGCCGAGAATGACGGCCGGGTGTTCACCGCGCTCAACGCCGAGGGGTTCGATCAAGGCGGCGGCGCGCGCGGCAGTTTCCGCCTCGCGATCACCCGCGCGCCGGACGGTGAGCGGCGCGTCACCGCCAATGCCGAGGATGCCGGCGCCTTCTTCTCGTGCCTCGCCGGTCTCGATGCCATCGCCGGCGGCAGGCTCACCCTTAGCGGGCGGTTCGACGATGGGCGGGGGGCGCCTGGAAAAGCCACGCATGGAAAAGCCGGGCATCCATTCACGGGCCAGATGGAGATCGTCGATTTTCGTCTGCGCGACGCACCGCTTGCGATACGTGTTCTGCAAGGCATGACGGTCTATGGCCTGCTCGGCCAGCAACCGGGCCGCAGCCTTGCCTTCGACCGGCTGGTGGCGCCGTTCTCCTATCAGAATGGCCTCATTTCGCTCGCCAATGCTCGCATGTCCAACGCCTCACTCGGCTTCACGGCGAAAGGCATCATCGATCTCGACGCACGTATCCTCGATCTCGCCGGCACCGTGGTTCCGGCCTATTTCTTCAACTCGCTGCTCGGGCGCATCCCGCTGCTCGGCCGCCTGTTCAGCCCCGAGCGCGGCGGCGGCGTCTTGGCCGCGTCCTATGCCGCAAGCGGGCCGTTCGATGACCCCAAGGTCTCGGTCAATCCGCTGACCGCGCTGACCCCCGGTTTCACACGGGATATTTTCAATCTGTTCAACGGCAAAAGCAGCTGACGGCGCGCCGCCGCGGGCAAATCATTTCAAAGCCTCGGCCCTGGCCCTCGCCATGCGATCGTGCTAGGGCGAGCGGGAACATCCCCTGCCTTCCTCAGAGTGGAGAGCGTCATGTCCGAGAGCCTTCCCGCCGGCCAGCCGAGCGCGGCTGCGCCGCTGATCATCAACACGCAATACGTCAAGGATCTCTCTTTCGAGGTGCCGGGCGCGCCGCAGATCTTCACGACGCTGCGGAGCCAGCCGCAAATCAATCTCGGGCTCGATGTGAAGGTGCAGAAACTCGCGCCCATGGAGCAGAACGCCTTCGAAGTCACGCTCCATCTCCGCGCCGAGGCCTTCGACCCCGCCCAGGGTGGCGCCGCGGCAGCGGCTTCGGCCGAGGAAGCCAAGCGGCCAGCACCGGTGTTCATCGCCGAACTCGCCTATGCTGGCGTCTTCACCCTCAATAACGTGCCGGAAAATGCCGTCGAGCCGGTGCTGCTCGTCGAGTGTCCGCGGCTTCTTTTCCCCTTCGCGCGCAACATTCTCGCCGACGTGACCCGGGAAGGCGGGTTTCCCCCCGTCCTCCTGCAGCCGATCGATTTCGTCGCCCTCTGGCAGTCGCGCCGGGCGCAGGCGGCGAGTGCTGCGCGCGGCCCCTCCGGCACGGCCTGAGGCAGCGCGCCAGTGCGAGGGATGCCGCCCGAAGGGCGGGGCTTGAAGGACGGGGCCTGAAGGACGGGACTTGAAACCGGCAGCGGGCGCGCCATCTCGCGGTTGACGCGGGAAAAAAGCGCGGCTAGCTTCCGCTGGTCTCGTGCCGGCAGCGTCCTGCTTGCCGCCCTTCGAGTGTTTTTCATTTCTAACCTGTGCCGGAGGCGCTTTCCCGCCGATCCGGCTCGCGGTGCGCAGATGGCGCCCGCGCCCTTTCCCTCCCATGCTCTCTGAGGCGTCACCGATGCATCTCGCCGAACTCAAGGCAAAATCTCCCGCCGACCTCCTTAGCTTCGCCGAAAGCCTGCAAATCGAGAATGCCTCGTCGCTGCGCAAGCAGGACATGATGTTCGCGATCCTCAAGACCCTGGCCGAAAACGATCAGGCGATCAGCGGCGAAGGCACGCTCGAAATCCTCCCCGACGGTTTCGGCTTCCTGCGCAGCCCCGAGGCCAATTATCTCCCCGGCCCGGATGATATTTACGTGAGCCCGACCCAGGTGCGCCGCTTCGGACTCCGCACCGGCGATTCGGTCGAGGGGCAGATCCGCGCCCCCAAGGAGGGCGAGCGCTATTTCTCGCTGCTCAAGCTCAACACGATCAATTTCGAGCCGCCCGAGGCAGTGCGTCACCGCATCAATTTCGACAACCTGACGCCGCTCTATCCGACCCAGCGCCTGAAGATGGAGACCGAGAATTTCCAGTCTGTCGCCAAGGCGCCGGGCAAGGATTTCACGCCGCGGGTGATCGATCTCATCGCCCCGATCGGCAAGGGCCAGCGCGCGCTGATCGTCGCCCCGCCGCGCACCGGCAAGACGGTGATGCTGCAAAACATCGCAACCGCCATCGCCGCCAATCAGCCGGAAGTGTTCCTCATCGTGCTGCTGATCGACGAGCGGCCCGAGGAAGTGACCGACATGGCCCGCAGCGTGAAGGGCGAGGTCATCAGCTCGACCTTCGACGAGCCGGCGACCCGCCACGTGCAGGTCACCGAAATGGTGCTGGAGAAAGCCAAGCGCCTCGTCGAACACAAGCGCGATGTCGTCATCCTTCTTGATTCCATCACCCGTCTCGCCCGCGCCTACAACACCGTCGTCCCCTCCTCGGGCAAGGTGCTGACCGGCGGCGTCGATGCCAACGCGCTGCAACGGCCCAAGCGCTTCTTCGGTGCCGCGCGCAATATCGAGGAAGGCGGCAGCCTCACCATCATCGCGACCGCCCTCATCGATACCGGCAGCCGCATGGACGAAGTGATTTTCGAAGAGTTCAAGGGCACCGGCAATTCCGAAATCATTCTCGACCGCAAACTCTCCGACAAGCGCAGCTTCCCGGCGATCGACATCACGAAATCGGGCACGCGCAAGGAGGAATTGCTGGTCGACAAGGGAACATTGTCGAAAATGTGGGTGCTCCGCCGCATCCTCAATCCGATGGGTACCGTCGATGCCATGGAATTCCTCCTGGACAAGCTGAAATACAGCAAAACCAACCAGGATTTCTTCGACGCCATGAACACCTGACCTTCGGTTTTATCGACGCGCCGCGCATCGCAAGAGGAAGATCGCCATGCCTGACTATAAAGTGAAAGATATCTCGCTCGCCGAATGGGGGCGGAAGGAAATCGCCATGGCCGAGGATGAAATGCCCGGCCTGATGGCGATTCGCGCCGAGTTCGGCCAAGCGAAGCCGCTCAAAGACGCGCGTATCGTCGGCTGTCTGCACATGACCATCCAGACCGCGGTGCTGATCGAGACACTGACCGCGCTCGGCGCGAGCGTGCGATGGTCGTCGTGCAATATCTTCTCGACCCAAGACCACGCCGCCGCCGCCATCGCCGCCGCCGGCATTCCCGTCTTCGCCTGGAAGGGCATGAACGAGGAGGAGTTCTGGTGGTGCATCGAACAGACGGTGCGCGGCCCCGACGGCTGGACGCCCAACCTCATTCTCGATGATGGCGGCGATCTCACCAAGCTCATGCATGAAAAGCATCGCGATCTGCTCGCCGATGTGCGTGGCGTTTCCGAAGAAACCACGACCGGCGTGCATCGGCTGCGCGACATGGCGCGGGCGGGAACACTCCTGGTGCCGGCGATCAACGTCAATGATAGCGTCACCAAGTCGAAATTCGACAATCTCTATGGCTGCCGTGAAAGCCTCGTCGATGGCATCCGCCGCGGCACCGACGTGATGATGGCCGGCAAGGTCGCCGTCGTCGCCGGATTCGGGGATGTCGGCAAGGGCTCGGCGGCCTCACTGCGCAATGCCGGCTGCCGGGTGATGGTGACCGAGATCGATCCGATCTGCGCGCTGCAGGCAGCGATGGAAGGCTACGAGGTCGTCACCATGGAAGAGGCGGCGCCGAGGGGCGATATCTTCGTCACCGCGACCGGCAACATCGATGTCATCACGCTCGATCACCTGCGGGCGATGAAACATCGCGCCATCGTCTGCAATATCGGCCATTTCGATTCCGAAATACAGATCGAGGCGCTGCGCAATTACCGCTGGGAGAACGTCAAGCCGCAGGTGGACGAAGTTGTATTCCCCGACGGCAAGCGCCTCATCGTCTTGAGCGAGGGCCGCCTCGTCAATCTCGGCAACGCGACCGGCCATCCGAGCTTCGTGATGAGCGCGAGTTTCTCCAATCAGGTTCTGGCGCAGATCGAACTCTTCACAGCCCCCGCTGGCCGCTACGAGAGGCGGGTCTACACGCTTCCGAAGAAGCTCGACGAAAAGGTCGCGGCCCTTCACCTCGGCAAGGTCGGCGCGCATCTGACCAAGCTCACATCGCAGCAGGCGTCCTATATCGGCGTCGATGCCGAAGGCCCTTACAAGCACGAAGATTATCGCTACTGAAGGCATCGGCCGCGAGGTTATCTCTCACGCAACCAACGCTTGGCGGCATGCCGGCGGCAGGACCAGAGATCCCTGCCGCCGGCAACGCTATCAGGAACCGCTACCCTCGATGATATCGCCAAAGCGCTCCCAGGTCTTGCCGTTCCAGCGAGAGAGCTGCAATTGCCGGAGCGGATGGAAATTGGTCGCGCTGGTGTTCACCTTGATGCCGGGAAGCAGCACCGGAATTTCGAGGTCGTGGACATCGGCCGCTTGCTTCATGACGTTCTCGCGCGAGAGATCATTGCCGCATTGCTTGAGCACATGGGCGAGCGTCATCGCCACTGCATAACCATAAGTGTAATTGCCGTCGGTCTTGTCGGCGCCGGGCATATATTTATCCATGAAGGCGAGCCAGTCCTTCATGCCCTGGTCATCAGCCCAGGCGGGATCGGTGCTGTCCTTCAAATAGCCGCCGGTGATGACGCCAACTGCTTTTTCGACGCCGGCGGGCTTGATCACCGCGCCGACCGAAATCGAGACGTTGG
>JAKAQU010000126.1 GCA_021819535.1 Pseudomonadota bacterium
GCAATCGCAATCCTGCCCACGATGGTGATTATTGAGAACAGCCAACCACCTCTCGGACCCTCGAATTTCCGCTGCCCCATTGTCAGCTAATCCGAGCAGAAATCCGCTCTGTTTGCGAGCACGAGCGCCAATGATCGCGAGCGCCTACAGCCAGCGCCAGCGCGTTGAGCAAGGTCGCCGCGTGGTGCGCGACATAGCGTTTGCGATAGCGCTTGAGAAAACTGAGCGCCGCCTCCGCCTCGCCGCTCGCCACGGCGGCGAGGCGGCGAGCAGCAGCAATTCGCCATCGCCGGGGATGGCGCGGAGCGCATCCTCCGCGATCGCAAACGTGTCCAGGTTCCGCGTCGCCAGCGCCTCGCGGAGTCGCGCGATCCAATGCGAGCGGTGGCGCGCCGCATCATCGGGAAAGAGCGGCAAGGACGGCTGATCGCCGTCGCCGGGCAGGGTTCGGGTCATGCCATCACGCAACGCCTGCCGCCTGCCGATGCCGGTCTTTCATTCAGCCTCGATCTGCACACCGGCCGGCGCCGGGGCCTCTTCGCTCACAGCGACCGGCGTTGTTGCCACGCGAGCCTGGCGCCGGCGTGGCTTGGCGGCCTCTGGCGCTGGCGCCGCGTCACGTTCGGCGAGACGCGCCGTCAGCGCCGCGATCGCCCGCTTCATCTCCGAGTGCCGGGTGCGAAGTGACGCGGTTGTACGTTCGAGCTGCTCGACCCGCGCCGCCAAACCCTGCTTGCCGGATTTTGCCGCCGCCGAAGCCGGCTTGGCGCCAAGGCGCTTCGCTTGCGCCGGGGCGGCTTTGCTCCGCGGCGTTGCTGCCTTCGCGCCGCGCCCCGCCCGCGCCGCCTTGGCGGTTCCGCCTGTCTTCCCGCGCGTCCCCCGCGTCGTCGTTGTTCGTGCCATGCCTTCTCTCCTGTTGTATCGTTAGGCGTTGCCGCCATTGTAAAGCCGATCAGCGCCTTGCGGCCAGCGTCCGCGCCGCCTGGTCGGTGTCGAGCGATTTCGCGACGATCACGATCACGGTCACGTTGCCGTTGCCGATAATGTTCATCATCGCCGACGCGGTATTGATGAAGCGATCGACACGGTCAGGCGGACGGAGGGGGTTCAGCCAATGCCGCGAACAACTTCTCTCCGAGCATGACACCAAGCCCGGTGCAGGCGTTCCAGCCCGGTCCGGCGCTGTAGCCCAAGGGCGAGCCGGCGGGCTTGTTGTTGCCGGAGGTTATTTGGCGGAAATCCGCCGCATGCGCGTAAAGCATCGGATTGACCAAACCCAGCCGCGCGCCGCGCGCTTCGTTGGCCAGGGCGAAAAATCCGGCCCATAGCGGCGCCACCGCGCTGGTGCCGCCAACCACCAGGGATTGGCCATCGATGATCACCCGATAGCCGCTCGCCGGATCGGCGTCACCGGCGACATCCGGCACGCCGCGCCCCGCCCGGCCGGTGCTGACATTCAGCGGCAGCGCCGCCTCCGCCTGATACGAGGGCACCGGGAACAGGTTGGAAATCCCGCCGCCGGTGCCGCTCGTGCCACTGTTCCACACCGTCTCGGCGGTGATCGCACCGGCGGCGACGGTGATGAAGGTGCCGCCGCAGCCGACGACGAACGGGCTCGCCGCCGGAAAATCGACATGGACCGCGCCATCGGCGAGGCCATCGGTGGCGAGATTGTCCCCGGCGGCAACGGTCACCGTGATCCCGGTTTCCGCCGCGTCCCGCAAGGCGGTGTTCAACGTTGTCCGGCCTTGCGCCGAATAGCGCGATTCCGGCCCGCCCCAGCTGATCGACATGACCGATGGCGCGTTGGTCGCATCGGTCGCCGCCTTGGTGATGGCATCGGCGAAGCCGGCATCGGTGTTCGGCGCGAAATACACCGCGATCCGTGCCCCTGGCGCGATTCCGCCCGCCACCTGGATGTCGAGCCCGACCTCGCCATCCGCCGAATTCGGTGTGCTCGGCGCATTCGTTGCGCCATCGACGCTCACCGCGACCACGCGCGGCGGCGCGAGCCCCATCGCGGCGAAAGCGGCGGCAATATCGCTCTGATGATAGCCGCCGCCGAGCTCGATGAGCGCGATCCCCTCCCCACTGCCGCGCGGCGTGGTTGGAATGCCGTAGAGCGCGCCGATCTGATTGGGCAGAAAGCTTGCCGCGGCCGCGGCGGGCGAGTGCATGACCCGAAGACGTGGCCTGGCAACCGGACGGGTATCGAGGCCGAGCACCGATTCCACGATCCCGGCAATTCCGGCCGGCAAATGCAGCGACCCCGTGTAGCCACGAAAGCGCACGCCCGCGCTCTCGAACCAGTAGAGATCGACCTCGAAAGCCGCGCGCATCGCGCCCGCCGTGCCGGCGAGCCGCACCAGGCGGCGCCGGGCGTCGGCCTCGATCACCCGCAGCCCGTAATCGGCAGCGAAAGCCTTGATGGCGTCGGTATCCCCGGCATGTCGCCGCGCGCGCTCCGCCAATAGCGTGTCATGGGACGCCGCGCGAGAGAGAGGTGCCGGGCGCGGCTTCACGTAGAGGCTGGCCTCCACCGGCTCGCTATCGTCAAGCCGCGCCATGCGGCGCGCATCGACGGGCGCTTCGTGATGGCTGTCGGGGAATGGGAGATGGCGTGGCGCGGGCATGATCGTCTCCTTCCGCGGTGAGGGCGGCGATCCGTGAGAGACCAGATCCGGGCTCCACGAACCAGGCCGTGAGCGGCACGGACGAATCGAAAAAAGATCAGCGGCAAAGCCGGCAGATGCTCATCCTTCGTCGCACCAATGCCAGACCCAGCGCGCCGCTGCCGAGCAGAAGCGCGGCCGGCAACACTAAGGGCAGCGTCAGCAGCGCCGTGCCTGCCAGACAAGCGGATTTCATGGCGTCTTCTCCCGTTTGCTGGTCAGTGTCGGAACTCATCGCATACTTATTGCACAGAACATCGCCGTCCAACAACATGGATGGGAAGACTCGCAAACAATCTAGGAAAATGCTTGCGCGTTTAGTAAACTCATGCGCGCGGGGAGAACAATGCCATGGCAATCGTGACCAGACCGGTGCCGGAGCAGGAAGTGGTCGACGCTCATCTGATGGCGCCGGCCAATGGCAGCCGCAGGAAAACGAGACCGCGCGCCGTCCTCTGGTTCAGGCGGCGCGGAGAGGGCTGAGCAATGCCGATCCGTCGCGCGTTGCGCCCCCTCTATCCGCCACATTGGCCGGCAATCAGCCACGAGGTGCGGTTCGTGCGTGCCGGCGGTCGCTGCGAGGGCTGCGGCCGGCCGCATGGGGCCTGGATCCGCTGCCTGCCGGACGGACGCTGGTTCGATGCCGGACAACAGATATGGCGTGACCACCGCGGCCGTCCGTGCCAGGCGCCTGACCTGCTGGCCTTGATCGCCGTCCGCGTCACCCGCGTCGTGCTGGCGGCGGCGCATCTCGACCACGACCCGACCAACAACCGCCGCCGCAACCTGAAGAGCCTTTGCCAGCGCTGTCACCTGATCCACGATCGTCCACACCACATCGCTCAGCGGCGGATCACCTATCGCCGCCGCTACGCGGCGGGCGATTTGTTCCTCGGCCCCTACGCGCCATAACGCACGCGATGTGGGCTATCGGCCTCTGCTTGTCCATCGGTTTCAGCCACGAAGCGCTCGGTCCTGGCATCGAGCACGCGGTGTCGCTGGCCGCGGGCGTGGTGAACATAGAGCGCCTCACGCCGCGCCGCCCGCGCCATTCCGGGCCGTGGCACTTCATAGCGCACCGGCCGTGCGTGATCGGCGAGCAGCCGATCGTGGTCATAGACGGTGTTGAAGCTGAACAGACTCTTCAGAAAATTGGTCTGCCCGCGCAGCAGATGGCCGGCGACGATGCCACTGGTGGCGCGGAGCGTCTTCCAGCCGAGATGCTTGAGGTTGAGCACACGCTGAGTCGCCACCAGCTCACGATAGAATACCGCCAGCGGCAGCCGGGTTGGCAGGACGCAGTGCTGAATGTCAAACAGGCGATAGTCGCGCGTGGTGAGCGGGCGCGTCTCTGTCTCCCAGGTTTCAGTGCCAGGGTAGGGTGTGTTGACGCTGAGATTGACGATCTCCGGCACTTCGAGGCACCATTGCCGCACCGCCGCGAAGCGTGTCATGTCCCAGTCCGGATCGACAATCAGATTGATGGCGACATTGATTCCGAGCGATCGCGCGAATTCAAGCGCCTCGAAGTTGCGGCCGAGCGGTACCCGTTTACGGTAGCGTCGCAGCCCATCCTCGTCGATCGCCTCCAGGCCGAGAAACATGAAGCGCAGGCCAAGCCGGGTCCAGAAGCGGAACAGGTCGCGATGGCGAAGCAGAACGTCACCACGGGTCTCCAGATAATACTGCTTGCGAATGCCCCGTGACGCGATCGCCTCACCGATCGCACGCCCATGCTCCTCGCGCACAAAAGCGACGTCGTCGACGATGAACACCCCCGGCTCGCGGAGAGTGCCAAGCTCTTCGGCCGCGCGCATGGGATCACGCAGACGATAGCTGCGGCCGTAAAACGTCCATGCGCTGCAGAAGGCGCAATCCCACGGGCAGCCACGCGAGAACTCGATGGAGGCACAAGGATCGAGCGGGCCAATGAAGTATTTTCGGCGGTGGCGCAGCAAATGCCGCGCCGGCATCAGCCGATCGAGATCTTCAACGAAACGGGGTTGCGGCCCTTTCCCCATCAGGGTGACGGCGCCTGGAACCTCGGTCAGCGCGCCGCCGCGGCCAAGACACGCGAGCAGCAACGGCACGCCGGCTTCGCCCTCGCCGCGCAGAACGCAGTCAATCGCGCCCTCGCCGTGCGCGAGAATGGTGTCGGCGATGAAAGAGGCGCTGTGGCCGCCGACCACGATCCGAGCCGACGGCATAAGGGCTCGGCTGGCCTTGGCGAGATCGACAATCTCGGGGACATTGGCAAGATAGTTGCCCGAAAAGGCCACCACGTCGGGCCGGAATCTTGCCAGGACGCGGAAATAGGCGGCCTGGCTTTCGACCTGGAGATCGATCAGCCGTACTTCATGCCCCTCGGCAAGGGCGGCGGCGGCGACCAGTTCCAAACCAAGTGGCTCCAGGCGAAGAAACACCTTGGTATACATCAGCGGGCCAGGGTGAACGACAAGGAGCTTCATCCTGCCTCCTCCTCGATGACGACGCGGCATGCAATCCGGCCCGAAGTGATGACGGAATGCTCCGCTGTAGCATAAGACCGCATATCCGCTGAGCGGCTGAGGCGGCTCGCCCCAACTATACGAGGTTGGCCGGCCTATCCGAAAATCAAGCGCGCCGCCGATAGATCGAGTGCTCCCGGCGACATCTGAATTGACATACCGGGCGGGTTCCGAATAGCGTCGGCGACGGAGCTGCAAACTCTGAAGCCAAAGCGGGACCGCGCCGTTACCGCGGACTCCGCGAGAATACGCCCGGGGGGCGGCTGCGCATGTCCAGGGGGGAAACCCCTAAAGGCAGCCGCGCCCGACTTTGGCCGGGTTTTGCACCCCCGGGTTCGCGCGGCTGCAAACCGCGCCTGCCCGGCAATCGTAGCCAAAGGAGACCTCGCGATGCCGGAAGCACGCGACAATGGGCGCGCATGCGCCGACGCCCCCGATCCGAACGCTGATCCGGGCGGTGCGGCTGATCACACCGCGGCAAAGTTCCGCGCCTTGGCGCAGCTCTGTGACGTGACGGGTGAGATCGGGCGCGGCGGTTCCCGGATCGCGCGGCAAGCGCTCGGCCTGCTCGCCGATCTCGATCTGTCGCCGTGGGAATTGAGCGAAGCCGCAGACCATCTGGTCCTGGCGAAGATCGGTGCGGACATGGCCGCCCTCGAGAGACCGCTGGCCGACGCGGTGACCGTTCTGCGTGCTCTCAAAGAGGGGCTGCAAGAGCCACGGCAGAAAAGCGGCGGTGACGCCGCGCTGCTGGCGCTCGTCGAACAATTCCATGCCGCCGAAGCGGCCTGGCAGGAGAAGCAGCAGGACAGGGCAGGGGGCCATGAAGCGACCGACGAGCTGCTCGCGCTCAGCGAGGAAAGACGGCGCCTGGCCCGCGCTATTGCCGCGGTCAGAAGCCGCACCCGGGCCGGCGCAAAGGCGAAGGCGAGCATCCTGAGCGCGTTCATGGATGTCGGGATCGATGGGACGCCGGCGCTTCGCGACGAGCGCGACATGCTCATCTGGTCGATCGGGCGCGATCTCGGCGCCGATGCCTCAAGGCCGCCGGCAGAGAAGGCATAATCGCAAAATGGCCTGCGATCCGGTTTCGCCGGTCGATGGACGGAGCGCGTGGCAAAACGGCAACGCCGCCGGCAGCGTCATGCCGCATTGCACAAATTTAAGTTGCAGCCATTCCCGGCTGCGGTATATCCCGTCCCGAGCGAGGCCATGCCTCGCTTTTCTTGGACGTTTCCTCCCTAAACTTGGCGGCCTTCGAGCCGCCAATTTTTTACCCAATCGGCGCCGCGTTGCAAGACAGAATCGATCAGCCGATGCGAATTCTGGCGTGATCCAGAGCGTCGCCCGTTCCGGGGAGGCTTGCAAAATGCGCGGCTTCCAAGAAGCGTGCGCCCGGCTCAACCCGGATGGCGCTGGGCAAT
This sequence comes from Pseudomonadota bacterium, assembly GCA_021819535.1. Classification (GTDB taxonomy): domain Bacteria; phylum Pseudomonadota; class Alphaproteobacteria; order Acetobacterales; family Acetobacteraceae; genus Acidibrevibacterium. The sequence goes on from JAKAQU010000126.1 coordinate 6,604, forward strand.
GATGAGCAAGAGAACGGAGACCCGAAGATCAAGCCGATGGCGAAACCCGAAACGGCCCAGACGTAACGCGCGGCGCGGGCGTGTACTGCATGAACTCCCGGCCGGGCAGCGGCTCGCGCTGACGCGGGAATTCGCCCGGCAACTGGCTGATCGCTATGGCGTCGCGGTGGATTTCGCGATCCACAGTCCGCAGGGCGACACCGATATCCGGAATCATCAAGCGCATCTTCTCCTGACGACACGGAAGATCGGGGCGGCGGGGCCTGGCGGAAAATCCGAACTCGAGCTTGAGAACCGCAAATTGGCGGCGCTTGGTCTGCCACGATCCATGATCAGGTGCGTGAGATCCGCGCCGGCTGGGAGGCGATGGCGAACACTTTTCTTGCCAGGGCGGATTTCGATATGCGCATCGATCACCGCTCGCATCTGACGCGGGGTGTCGCCATCGAGCCGACGGCTCATGTCGGGGTGCATGCGACAGAGTTGCGCCGGCGCGGCATCGCTGTCGCGCGGGTGGCGAGCATGCGGATGCGTTCCGCGCTGCGCCATAGGGGCATGGTCGGCGGCCCGCCATCGCGTGCGGGCCGCCTTGATGTCGCACAACATCATCCGTCGTCGCGAGACTTGCTATCGATAAGCGAGAACACGACTCTTTGAAGCGGTCCTAGTGGTTGATTGCGCCCGGCAACACCGTCCGCGCGCAGCTGGGCGACGATATCGCTTGCAATATCGGCGAATGGCGTGAGGTGCTTGGCAAGATCTTCAACGGTGACGACCGCGCAGGGTTCGGTTCCCACCCAGAGCACCATGGTATCGTCCTCGTTCTCATCGTCGTGTTCGTCGTCATAAATTGGCGCGGGTCGGATGACCTGAGCAAAAAAAGTCTTGAGGGGATTGTCCCACCCGACGAAGACATGGAGGTTGGGGTCGCGGGCAGGAATTTCGTAACGGCTCATGGGGCATCTCCAGAGTGAGGGTTTTGTTGGTGGGTTGCATCAAGTGGGCTGAGCGATCGACCATCACGATGATCGACATGAGTGCTGCGGTAAGCGGTTCTGGCAGGGTCGCGAACAGTGCGGGGCGGGAAGCGCGGCGTTTTGCCGGGTTCCCGCATGGAAGGCTATTTTACGCCTTTGCCTTTTTTGGTTTTGACGGCAGCCCAGGCGGCCGGGAGGGTGCCAGGGCGCTGTTTCGGCCAAAACTGGAGAGGCCAGCGGAAACGATACGCATCGGCCCCGACCCCGAGCACCAGGCCATCGACGCCGGTCTTTTTCAGACCCAGTTCTAGATCGGA
>JAKAQU010000127.1 GCA_021819535.1 Pseudomonadota bacterium
CGCCGAATTCCGCGCCGGAATGATGCGCGCGCTCGATTATGCGGGTGCGCTCGGCTGCCGGCAGGTGCATTGCATGGCCGGCCTCGCGCCCGCTGGCCTCGCGCCGACCACGCTCGCCGCGGTCTATGCCACCAACCTCGCCTGGGCGGCCGAGCAGGCCGAGGCGGCCGGGGTCAAGCTCTTGATCGAGCCGATCAACCACCAGGACATGCCGGGCTATTTCCTCAACACCACCGACCAGGCGGCCGGCCTCATCGAGGCGATCGGGCGGGAGCGGCTCGGCCTGCAATTCGACCTCTACCACTGCCAGATCACCGAGGGTGACATCACCCGGCGGATGGCACGCCTCATGCCGCTCATCGATCACATGCAGATCGCCGACGTGCCGGCCCGCAACGAGCCGGGAAGCGGTGAGATCGGCTGGGAGTTCGTGTTCGCGCGCATCGATGCGCTCGGCTATCGGGGCTGGGTCGGCTGCGAATACCGCCCGGCCGGCGAGACCGTGGCCGGGCTCGCCTGGCGCCGGCGTTATGGCGTCTGACCACAAGACAAACCCGGAAGGAACGAAACTCATGCGGATCGGTTTCATCGGCCTTGGCATCATGGGGCGCCCGATGGCGCTCAACCTCAAGAAGGCCGGCCACGAGATCATGGTTCCCGAGCGCGCGAGCCTTGCGGCCGAAATCCGCGCCAACGCCAAGATCCTAGCCAACGCGACCGAAGTCGCGCGCGCGGCCGAGGTGGTGATCCTCATGCTGCCCGACACGCCCGATGTCGAGCAGGTGCTGTTCGGTGAGGACGGCGTCGCCGCAGGTCTCGCGGCCGGGACGCTGGTGATCGATATGTCCTCGATCGATCCGATCGCGACCAAGCACTTCGCCGAGCGGATCGGCGCCCTCGGCTGCGCCTATCTCGACGCCCCGGTCTCGGGCGGCGAGGTCGGCGCGAAGCAGGCGACGCTCACCATCATGGTCGGCGGGCCGGACGCGGCGTTCGAGCGCGCCGAGCCGCTCTTCGCCGCCATGGGCAAGAGCATCACCCATATCGGCAGCGAAAATGGCGCCGGGCAGATTTGCAAGGTCGCCAATCAGATCGTGGTCGCGCTCAATATCGAGGCAGTGGCCGAAGCCCTGCTGTTCGCCTCGCGCGCCGGCGCCGACCCGGCCCGCGTGCGTGCGGCCCTCCTCGGCGGTTTCGCTGCCTCGCGGGTGCTCGAGGTCCATGGCCAGCGGATGCTCGATCACAGCTTCACCCCCGGGTTTCGCATCCGCCTGCATCAGAAGGATCTCAACCTCGCGCTCTCGGCGGGGCGTGAACTCGGTCTTGCGCTGCCCAACACGGCGAGCGCGCAGCAGCTTTTCTCGGCGGTGGTCGCCCATGGTGGCGCCGATCGCGACCATTCGGCGATGCTGGAAGCACTCGAAGCGCTGGCTGCGCATAAGCTGCAATAGCCGGGGCGAAGACACGCAGAGCGGGATTCCATTATTTTTTATTCACGCGAGAAGAAGATCGCGGCTGGCGGCGATGAAAGGTTGTCGCCGCCATGAAATTAAGCCCATGACATCAATTCCGAGACGTGTCATAATAGGTTATTAAATATTGCCCGAGTCCGGTTCCCGGAGTCGCGACGGGCGATGTGGCAGTGGAGGATTGCTCATGCGTTTCACCGAGATCGGACAGCAATTGCGCGCCTACCGGATGGAAACCGGTCTTCGCGCAGAAGAGATCGCCGCACGCCTCGGCGTCTCACGCGCCGCGCTCTATCGCTATGAAAAAGGCGAGGTGATCAAGCTCGACACCATCCAGCGCCTGGCCGAACTGCTCAAGATCTCTCCCCTCTCGCTGCTCGGGATCGGCGTCGAATATTATAATCGTCCGGCCGGCTATTTCGAACGCGCCCGCCAGATCGAGGAAACCGCCGACCAGATCCTGCTCGTGCATCAGCCGATCTGCTATCTCACCACCTCTGGCGCCTATGATACGGCCCTCGCCGAGGCGTTCGCGGAACTCGCGGATGCCGCCGGCAACGATCGCGCCATGGTACGCGCCGGGGCGGATCAATTGCTCGGCATTCTCGCATCGCGAAAAAAAATCTACCAGTCACGCCGCCCCGGCATCATCGCCATGGTCTCCGCCTCCTCGGTGATCCGCTTCCTGGAGAGTGGCATCGCCGGCGCCCTGCCGCTTTCCGAGCGCATGCGGGCAACCTGCCGCGATGTCGCCGCGGCCGAGGTGGAAAACATGGCGAACCTGATGGAAACCGAGCCGATGGGCCTGCAATTCGGCCTTTTGCAATCCGGCGAGCCGAGCAGCACGTTCGAAATCCTCCGCGCCCGCGACCGCGCCAGCCTCGCCGTCAATCCCTTCCCGCCCGATACCGCGCCGAACGCCCAGCCCGGCGTCGCCATGGTGACCAGCGCCGATGATGCGGTCGGCGCCCATCAGCGGGTCGCGGAAGCGAATTGGCGCGACGTTCTCAAAGGTGCGGCAGCAGCCATGAAGCTGCGCGAACTCATCACCAAGGCCCGCGCCGGCATCTGAACGGAAACGCCCGGAGCCAACCGCTCCGGGCCCTTCCCCGCCATCGTTCACGCCCGCGCCGCCTTCCCGCGCTGCCGTGCCCACATCTCCTCGCTGCGGAAAAACCTGCTAAACCCCCCTCGATTGCCGCGCCCTGCGCGGCTGGAGCAATCTCCGATCTGGTCGAGCCATTCCGGCTCGGGTGGATCGGAGATAAGTTGCTCTGGAATATTATATTTCTAGAGCGTGGCCGGCCCTGGTCGGGCCGATCATGCGCAAGGGGAGAGGTTCGCGATGCATTATGTCTCCACCCGCGGCGAGGCGCCGGCCGGTGATTTCGCCGCGGTTCTGCTCGCCGGATTGGCCGATGATGGCGGGCTTTACGTGCCCTCCGCCTGGCCGCATTTCTCGCCGGCCGATTGGCGGGCGCTGCGCCGGCTCGACTACCCGGCGCTCGCCGCACGGATCCTCCAGCCTTTCATCGGCGATGCGATCCCGTTCGCCAGCGTCGAGGCCCTCTCGCGCGACGCCTATCGCGGCTTTCGCCATCCGGCGACGGTGCCGCTGGTGCAGCTCGGTCCGCATCTCTTCGCCGCCGAGCTGTTTCATGGCCCGACGCTCGCTTTCAAGGATTTCGCGCTCCAGCTCCTCGGCCGCCTGTTCGATCACGTGCTCCAGGCGCGCGGCGAACACCTGACCCTGATCGGCGCGACCTCGGGCGATACCGGCTCGGCGGCGATCGCCGCCTGCCACGACCGGGCGCGCCTCAAAATCGCGATCCTCCACCCGAAAGGCCGCACCAGCGACATCCAACGCCGGCAGATGACGACGACCCACGCACCGAACGTGCTCAATCTCGCGATCGACGGCACGTTCGATGACTGCCAGGATCTGGTCAAGGCAATGTTCGCCGACGCCCCGTTCCGCGCGGCACACCGGCTCTCTGCGGTCAATTCCATCAACTGGGCGCGGATCGCGGCGCAAATTCCCTATTACGTCGCAACCGCGCTCGCGCTCGGCGCGCCGGAACGCGAGGTCGCGTTCGCAGTGCCATCGGGGAATTTCGGCAATGTGCTGGCGGCCTACGCGGCACGGCGGATGGGGCTGCCGATCGTGCGGCTGATCGTCGGGTCCAACCGCAACGATATTCTCGCCCGCTTTCTCGCCGGCAACGACATGTCGCTGCGCCCGGTCGAGCCGAGCCTCTCACCGAGCATGGATATCGCCGTGAGTTCCAATTTCGAGCGGCTTTTGTTCGAACTGCTCGATCGCAACGCCGAGGCCACGACCGCGATCATGCAGGAATTTCGCGCAAGCGGCCGGATGCCGGTGCCGGAGGCGGCCTGGCGGCGGGCGCGGCGGCTGTTTTTCGGCTTTCGCCTCGACGATCCCGGAACCGAGGCGGAGATCCGCCGCCTCAACGACGAGGCCGGCTATCTCGCCGACCCGCACAGCGCGATCGGCATCGCCGCGGCACGCGCCCATCCGCCGGGGCCGGGCATTCCGGTGATCGCCATGGCGACCGCGCATCCGGCGAAATTCCCCGACGCGATGGCACGCGCGACCGGCGCCCGCCCCCCCCTGCCCAAGCCGCTCGCCGACCTATATGAACGTGAGGAAGAGATGATCGAGGTGCTGCCCGATCTGGCTCAGGTCGAAACCCTGATCGGCGCCTTCGCCCAAAGGAACAGCTCTGAAGGACACGCATAGAATGAGCGATGCCATCCGGCTCACACGGCTCCCGAACGGCCTGACCATCGCGAGCGAGCGCATGGAGCGGGTCGAGACCGTCTCGTTCGGCGCCTATGTCGGGGCGGGCACGCGCAACGAGGCGCCGGCCGAGAACGGGGTTTCGCATTTCCTCGAACACATGGCCTTCAAGGGCACGAAGCGGCGGAGTGCCGCCGAAATCGCCGAGGAAATCGAGGCGGTCGGCGGCCATATCAACGCCTATACCGCGCGCGAGCAGACCGCTTATTACGTGAAGCTCCTGAAGGAGGATCTCGCGCTCGGCGTCGATATCATCGGCGATATCCTCTGCCACAGCGCCTTCGTTCCCGAAGAGCTGGAGCGCGAGCGCGGCGTCATCCTCCAGGAGATCGGCCAGGCGAACGACACGCCGGACGACATCATCTTCGACCATTTCCAGGAAACCGCCTTCCCCGACCAGCCGATGGGCCGGCCGACGCTCGGGCGCGAGACGGTGATCAAGACCATGCCGCGCGCGGCACTGACCGGCTATATGGCGCGCCATTACACGCCTCGGAACATCGTCATCGCGTGCGCCGGCGCGCTCGACCACGACCGGCTGGTGGCGCTGGTCTCCGAGCATTTCGCCGATCTCACCACCGCCTCGCCGCCGCCGCCGGATCCCACCCGCTATCAGGGGGGGGAATTCCGCGAGGCGCGCGATCTCGATCAGGTCCATATCGTGCTCGGCTTTCCCGGGCCCGCCTATACCGATCCCGATTATTACCCGACGCTTCTGCTCTCGACGCTGCTCGGCGGCGGCATGTCATCCCGCCTGTTCCAGGAAATCCGCGAAAAACGCGGCCTCGTCTATTCGATCTATTCCTTCGCCGCGCCCTATGCCGATGGCGGGCTGTTCGGCATCTATGCCGGCACCGGTGAAGCCGAGGCGCAGGAGTTGTTGCCGGTGACGCTCGGGGAATTGCGCAAGGTCCAGGACCGCATCGAGGCACGCGAACTCGACCGCGCCCGCGCGCAGGTCAAGGCGGGGCTCCTGATGTCGCTTGAGAACACCGGCTCGCGCTGCGAAAATCTGGCTCGTCAATTGCAGATTTTCGGCCGTGTCATTCCGGTCGCGGAGACGGTGGCGCGGATCGACGCCGTCACCCTCGACGATATCCGCCGCGTCGCCGCACGCCTGTTTCGCGCAAAGCCGACGCTCGCGACATTGGGGCCGGCGGAAAAAGTGCCTGATCTTGCGATGATCGCCGAGAGGCTCGCGGCATGACGGACGGGGCGCTCCTTTCCGAGCTCGTTGCCGCCGCGCGCGCCGCCGGCGCCGATGAGGCGGATGCGCTCCTGGTGCGTTCGGCCTCGCTTTCGGTGCAGATCAGGCTGGGCGAGGCCGAGCATGTCGAGCGGGCGGAGGCGCGCGATCTCGGTTTGCGCGTGTTCGTCGGCCGCCGCGCCGCCATCGTCTCGGCGGGGAGCGCCGATCCCGCCGGATTTCCCGACCTCGTCGCGCGCGCGCTCGCCATGGCGCGGGTAGTGCCGGAAGACCCCTATGCCGGGATCGATCCGATGCCGTCATCACCGCCGGATACCGCGTTTCTCGACCTTCTCGACCCCGAGGAGCCGGACCCTGAGCGCCTGATCGCCCGCGCCGTCGCGGCCGAGGCGGCAGCTCTCGCGGTCCCCGGCGTCACCAATTCCGAGGGGGCCGAGGCGGGCTGGAGCCGGAGCGAGGTCACGCTCGCGACCTCGGCCGGGTTCGTCGGCGGGTATGCGCGAAGCGGGCACAGCCTCTCGGTCACCGCGCTCGCAGGCCGCGGGACGGGAATGGAGCGCGATTACGACTATGTCTCAACCGTTTTTGGGGCCGATCTCGAAGACGGGGCGGCACTCGGGCGGCGGGCCGGCGAGCGGGCGGTGGCACGGCTCAATCCGCGGCGGCCGAAAACCGCGCGCCTCCCGGTGGTCTATGACCCGCGCGTGGCCGCGAGCCTGGTCGGGCATCTCGCTGCGGCGATCAATGGCGCGAGCATCGCGCGCGGCACCAGCTTCCTCAAGGATCGCCTGGATCAGAAGATTTTCGGCGCCGGGATCGCCATTCACGACGACCCCCATCGCCGGCGCGGTCTCCGCTCCCGCCCGTTCGACGGCGAGGGACAGCGGACGGCGCCGCTCACGCTGGTCGAGGATGGCGTCTTGCGGGCGTTTCTGCTCGATCTTAGGAGCGCGCGCCAGCTCGGCATGAGCCCGAACGGCCATGCCGCGCGCGGAACCGGCGGGCCGCCGGGGCCGGCGCCGAGCAATCTCTATCTCGCGCCCGGAAAACCGAGCCCGGCGGCGCTGATGGCCGATATCAAGGAGGGTATCTTCGTGACCGAGCTGATCGGCATGGGGGTCAACGGCATCACCGGCGATTACAGCCGCGGGGCGAGCGGGTTCATGATCCGCGATGGCGGCATCGCCGAGCCGGTCGCCGAGATCACCATCGCCGGCAACCTGATCGAGATGTTTGCCAACCTCGCCGCGGCCGATGATCTGGTCTTTCGCCGCGGCACCGACGCGCCGACGCTCCGCGTCGATGGGATGACGATGGCGGGGGCGTGATAGCGCGCCCCGGCGCGCCTATATAAGCCGGGGCCGGAAGGTTTCGGCATGGGGAGAACCGGGATGCGCCGCTCAATGTCGTTGTCCGCCACCGTGCTCGCCACCGTGCTCGCCATCATGTTTGCCCTGGCGCCGGCGCTGGCACCATCTCTCGCCATCGCCCGGGCCGGTGATGGATCCTCGATGGGCAGCCGCGGCAGCCGCACCTATTCGGCGCCGCCGCCGACCAACACCGCCCCCTATGCCGCGCCGATCGGGCGCAGCCTCACCGCGCCCGGCATGTCGGGGGGCATGTCGGGGAGCATGATGAATGGCCGCTCTACCGGCGGCCCGATGCATGGCTCGTTCCTCTCCGGCCTGTTCGGCGGGCTGATCGGCGCCGGGATCGCCGGGATGCTGTTCGGGCATGGGTTTTTCGGCGGAATGGGCGGTTTTGGCGGCTTGATCGGCATTCTGATCCAGCTTGCGCTGATCGTCTGGCTGGTTCGCGTGCTCGCGCGCCGGGTGAGCGGGCCATTTTTTGCCGCGGCCAGTGCCCCGCAACGCCCGCCGGGTCCGATGCCGAACGCCGCCCCGGCCGCGGGCGGGCGGCCCGGCCCGGCGATTGGCGCCGCTGATTTCCAAGCCTTCGAGCAGGCCCTCCACGCCATCCAGTCGGCCTGGAGTGCCCAGGATCTCGCGGCCCTGCGCCGCCTCGCGACCCCGGAAATGGTGAGTTATTTCGCCGAGCAACTGGCCGATCAGGCGAGCCGGGGGGTGCGCAACGTCGTTCGCGACGTGCGGCTCGAACGCGGCGATCTCGCAGAGGCGTGGTCGGAGGGCGGGCGGAATTACGCGACGGTTGCGATGCGGTTCTCGATGATCGATGTGACGCTCGATGCCGCCGGCCGGATCGTCGATGGCAGTGCGAGCGAGCGGGTGAGTGCGAGCGAGTTCTGGACCTTCCTCCGCGCGCCCGCTGGGGCCTGGATTCTGTCGGCGATCCAGCAAGCCAAATAATATTTCTGCAACACGCATAACCG
>JAKAQU010000128.1 GCA_021819535.1 Pseudomonadota bacterium
GGCGCGCGCGCGCGACCGCCCAGCCGGCGATGAGACGAAAACCACCGCCAATCCGCAGAGCGGCGACGACAATCATCATGCCGAGCAAAAGTGCTATGGTATCGAGATCGATCGCGCGATAGGCGGCCTCGGGGCTGAGGGCGCCCGCGGCCATCATCAGGGCAGCGCCGAGAAAGGCCGCCCCGGCGCGATCGATGCGGAAAAACGGTAAACGCCCGAACGCCACCACGCCATAGGTGGCGATGAAAATGAGCAATGCAGCGGAGTGAGTAAAATCCATCATTACAAAGAAAGAAACTTCTTTTTCTGAAGAAAAATAAGCAAAAAGACTTTTCTTTCTCCGCCAGGTCGAAAGAATACCGCAGGTACAGCCTCACGGAATAAAAGTTTTTTGGTTCTTTTTTTCAAAAAAGAACAAATCCTTCCTGATTTACAGCGAAAAAGGGCCGGAGATTTCTCCCCGGCCCAGCCATCGAACCTCGTCCTCGCCGAAATCTTACTTGATGATGATTTCGACGCGACGGTTTTGCGGCTCGCGCACGCCGTCGGCGGTCGGCACCAAGGGGTGAGTCTCGCCGAAGCCCTGGATGTCGATGACGTTTTTCGGCACCCCGTCGCTGACCAGTTCGGCGGCAACATTGTTAGCGCGCTCCACCGAGAGCTTCTGGTTATATTTCGCCGTGCCGGAACGATCGGTATAGCCGTTGACTTCGATCCGCGTGTATTGCACCCGGGTTGAAGCCTGTGCCGCTTCGCCGATGATCTGCTTGGCGCGGTCGGTCAGGTCGGCCTTATCCCAGTCGAAGAACACGAGGTAGGTGCGCGCAGGTGCTGGCGCCGGAGCGGGCGCGGCAACCGGTGCCGGGGCCGGCGGCGGCGGGGGCGGCGCCGCGCCGAAGGCATAGCGCACGCCGACGATGAATTCATGATTGAACTCATTGCCAAAATCAAGATTGCCACGGGCAACCTGGGCACCGCCACTGGTAACCGAGGCATGATAGGCACCCTGCGGATCCATCACGGCGAGCATCCGGTATTCGGTGGTCACCGAAAGCCCGGGCACGGAAGCGATCGGGAACGAGAGACCGAAGATGCCCTGATAGGCAAAGCCGCCGACGCTGTTGCTGCCGCCTGAGAGGGCTCCCGGATGATTGAGGTAGGTATCGCTGAACCCGCTCAGATTCATCATCTGATAGCCGGCGCCGACGCCGACATAGGGATAGACGAAATGTTCGTTGATGCCGAACATGCTCGGGTCGATGTCGTAGAGGATATTGGCCATCATGCCGTAACTATTCTGCCCACCCTTGAGTGCGGCAGGATTGCCCGGTCCGCTGCCCATGGATTGCAGCGAATTCGCGCTGTAATCCCCTTCCAACTCGACGCGGAAGCCCTTGAGCGCGCTGTTCAGCGCCCCGAGGCCGTAGCCGACATTCACCTCACCGAGATAGCCGGGATTGAACGCCGCCATGGCGTTGCCGGTCCCGAGAGCGGCGGAATGATTGACGGTTTCATCCTGGAGCAGGTTGAGGCCGACACCACCGCCGACATAAAGCCCATTCACAGGCTGGGCATGCGCCACCAACGGTGCCGCTAGGACAGAAGCAGCCAAAAGCGCAATGCGGAGCTTCATGTGTTTCTCCTCAGTTTAATCTCACGTGTCTTGCGAGCAGCGAGCGTCGGTTACCGCCACGGCCTCTGCCCAAGGAGTAGATAGACACACAACCATAAGGGAGAAAGCCCGCAGCGCAGCAATTCGCCTAATCGTGGCAAGAATGCCACACCGGGCATCGCCGAGGCAAGCAGAAATTATTCTCGCACGAAAAAAAGGTAAATGATTTCATGCGGTTAAATTTATGTCCGACAACTCCTCCGGCATATTTCATCACCGATAATTGTCCGCCCCGCGCCGGCTCATGTCGCCGGCAACGACCACGGCAATGCATCACGCCCCGGCGCATAGCGGAGATTGGTCTGCGCTGGATTGCGGTTGACGAGATCGCGCGCATAGAGGGGATGGCGCAGACTCCTCACCTCATGCTCGATGGTGAAAAGTGGTTTTTCGGTGTCCGGGTCGATCAAGGTCTCGAAACGGTATTGATGCTGATCGCTTTCTTCGGAGATCAGCCCAAGCTCCTTGAGCCGCCGATGGGGGGTGGCAAAATCGTTGATGTAAATCTGGATGTGATGGCCATCGAAGGAATCGAGCGGTTGATCGGTTTCACGAAACAGCAAAATCTGGCCGCCGCCGACGCGAACGCGGGCGAAAATGCCCTCGTGATCGCGCCCGGCCTCCGCCAGCGCGCCGATGATATCGCGATAGAAGCGGGCGATGCCCTCGGCGCATCCGGCCGGCGTCGTGAAAACGACATAGGCCATGCCGAGCTGGATCGGGCCGAAGATCGGCGATGGCTCATGGCAGCGGATCCGGTTGCCCCAAGGCGAAACCGCCTCCGTATAGCCGGCGGTCTCATGCACCGCGAAATCCGTCCCGGCGAGATGGTCGGCGATTTTCGCCAACCGCGCGCGAAGTGCCGCGCGATCGGGAATGACGAGCCCGGTTGCGCCGCGCAGGCGCTGCGGTGCCCCGGTCGGGAGATGGAACTGGCTTCGCCCGACATTGACCCACATATTGTCGACGCCGGTCATCAAATAGGGATCGCGCGTGAGGCCGAGGCCGGAAATATAGAACAATGTCGCCAGGCGCTGATCCGGCACCCTCGTATTGACGTGTTCGAGATGAATGATATTGCCGAGATTCTCCACGGCGCGGTCATAGGCCATCGTCGTTGCGCCCTCCCTTTCGATTTTTCGCGCCATCAGCGAAGCGCGGCCGGCGCCGATGGTCAATCCTTTTTGGCGGATTTGGGAAACCTCGCGCCGCGCGCCACAGCCGGAGGCAAGCGCGGCGCCTTGATCTTTGCCGCCACCCGCTCCGGCTTCAGCGCCCTTGAGGCTGCGGGCGGCATCGCCAGTGCCTGCCATGCCGCCCGCCTGCGCCCCGCCTGCAGCGCAAGCGTGCCGGATGCAAGATAGGCGGCGCGCGCGCCGGCAGCGAGGCGGGTACGGAGCGCCGTATCGCGGACCAGGCGGGCGATCGCCTGAAACCACGCCTCCTCGTGATTGGCGACCAGCCAGCCACCCGGACCATCCGCGAGGGAGCCGCGATAGGCCGCAACGTCGGAGGCAAGAACGACAAGGCCGAGCGCGGCATAATCGAAGGTCTTGATGGCCGATTTGGCGTCGTTGAACTCGCTTGCGGCGAGCGGCGCGAGGCCGAGATGCCAGCCCGGCCGGCTCACGAGCCAGGCGACGAAGCCGGGATAGCTCTGCCCTCGTCCCGACGGCGGCGCGATCCGCTCGATCCCGGCCGGCAAATCGTCCTTCGTCATGCCGCAGACTTCGATTTCGACCCGCTCGCCGAAACTCTCCTTGATCCGCGCGAGCGCGCCGGCAACGAGGCGGAAATCCGCCTCATGGGTCGCCGTTCCCATGACGAGAATGCGCAACGCCCCGTCCGGGCGCGCCGGGCGTGCCGCCTGCCAGAGCCGATCATCGAGCCCGTTTTCGACCAGATGCACCGCTTCATGCCGCGTGCGGAGTCGGGCCGCGAGAGCCTGCGTCGAGACCGTGACGCTATCGGCCTCCGCCAGCATCCGCGCGACCGAAGTGCTGCGCTGGGAAAGCAGCGCCGCTTCCGGGTGGTCGGGCGGGATCGCGAGCAAATCATCGTCGAGATCATAGACGAGCCGCATGCCGCATTGTCGGCTATGCGCACCGAGTGCCGCCGCCATCGCGACATCGGGGACCGCGTAGCGCTGGGTTGCGATCACATCGGCGCGCAGATGGAGTGCCTCTTCCGGGCTGGCATAGGTCACCTCGATATCCTGAGATGCGATCTCGGGGTGGGCGAGCGGAAGGGCGAGGCGGATATAGGCGCATGGGCTGAGCACGCCGCCGGGGAGACGCTCGGGCACCAGGATCACCGCGATCTTGCCCTTGCGCCGCAGATCCCGCCCCCACACACCGGGAGATGGCGCGGTTTGCCGCTGTGTCGCCATCAGAGGTGCGGTGTAAGCCGTCTCATAGAAATCCTCCTGCCGGCGGCGGCGTGGCGGATTTTTCGGCACTCTCCCGGTGGCGAGCGCCTCGCGCAGCGCGGCAAAGGCGGCGCGCCAGGCCGCTTCCGGCGCATCGGGCGGCACGAGCCAGGTCAATGGCCGCCCGGCCAGGCGCTCGGGAAACGCGCCGATAGCCGAGGCAATGATGGGAAGGCCGCTCGCGATCGCGGCACTCAGCGTATAGCTCCAGGTCTCCGGCCATTGCGCCGGAAACCAGAACGCGTGCGGGCGGAGGCGGGCAATGAGCCGGGGCAGGTCCGATTCCTTATATTCACCACTCACGGTGAGGCGCTCGGCGAGCGGCGGCGGGAGCGAGATCTCGGGATAGCCGATCAGATGGAGATCGATCTCGGCCGGGCTGGTGGCCGCGGCGAGCGCGGCCACGGTCGGCAACCCCTTCTGATTGGCGAGCACGCCGAGGAGAGCGAGGCGGAGCGCGCCCCCCTTCCCATCCCGCTTCCGCTTTCCAGCCCGCGGCAGCGGATTGATCCTGAGCGGCCAGAGCGCTCCCTCCCCTGCCTCATGCGGCGCGACAATGGCGCGCTCGGCCAGCCCGTGCCGCGCGAGCCGCAGGCGTACATCCTCGCTCGGGCAAAGCACGCGATCGGCCTCGGTGAACAAAAACCGGTGCCGCGCCCGCCATTCCAGAATGTCTCGCACACCATGCGTGGGGTGGGCGGCGATGCAGGCATTGCAGACCGCAGGGCCGGGCTCACCGCAATATTGGGCATCGAGCCATGGCAGCAAATTCACTTGCGGGCAAATCGCATAGTAATCATGCACGGTGACGTCGAACGGAACGCCAAGACGACGGAGGAGTGGGGCGAGATCGGTATCGTAAAACCGCATCACGTGATGCACATGCACGCGCTGCAATCCGAAACTTCGCAGAATGGCGGCGAGATCGTCGCCCTGTTCGGCGGTCATCGCGAGGCTCGGATGGCCCGGAAGCCCCGGAACGTCGAGCGTGAAACCGCCCGACTGGGGGCGAAGCAAAAGAATATTGGCGACCCTGGCGAGCCTTGCGCCGAGCAAATCGAGATGATGCGCAACACCGCCGCCGAGATCATGGCTCACCATGAGAATGACGGGCAGGCCCGAGCGGCGGAACAATTCGGCGCTCAGGGCAAAGCGCGCCGGATCGCCAACCCCAAAGCGCACGCAAAGCTCGATCATCCGGGGGAAATGCGGATAGCGCTCGGCGATGCGCCGCATCCCATCTTCGCGCACCCCGGTCCCTTTGCCGAAACTCACCTCGCCGGCGTGATAGATGAAAACGTCGCAGGCGAGCCTATGGCGCCAGCCGCGCGCGCTGGCACGGAGACAAAAATCGACCTCCTCGCCATAGCCCAGGCCGAATGTTTCCCGATCGAACTCGCCAACCTCATCGAAGGCGGCGCGCCGGATATACATGCAAGAGCCGACGGTCACGGGCAGTTCCGCCGTTCGCCCGGCATTGACTGCCTGTGCCGCGGCATCGATCTCCGCAAAATCGCGGCCGAACGCAAGGCCGCCGCCATCGAGGCTGGGATAGGAGCAGATCGTGGCGTTGTTGGAAAATGGTGAAACGGTTGCGATCCGCGTCCCGGCATAGGCGTGGGCGGCGAGGCGGGCGAGCCATCCCCGCGGCACCATGGTATCGCTGTTGAGGAGAACCACATCGCGCATTCCCGCTGCCTGCATGCCGCGATTGGCGGCGGCGACGAAGCCGAGATTGCGCGGCGGGCGGATCAGGCGGATGGCGCCGGCCTCGTTCAGGCGATCGAGCCAGGAAGAAAGTGCGGGTTCCGGCGAACAATCATCGATGACGATGACATCGCCGAGGGGCGCCGAACGGTCTTCGAGCACGGAGACCAGACAGCGCCGGGTCTCGGCGAGCCCGCGATAGACCGGGATGACGACATCGACGAGAATGTCCGGGGGCAATGTCGGCGGTGGGCCGGGCGAGGGCAGGTAGGCGGCGCGATCGAAGCCGCGGGCGGTCACAAATCCCTGCGCCGCACCGTGGGTTATATGAAAAAACAGCGGATTACCGGCTGCTTCGGGATGGAGAAACACGTAATAGGCGGCATCGAAGCGTGGATGCGGGTCGCGCAGCTCGCCGGCGCCGAACTGAAGATAATGCAAAAGCGGCGGGATGCCGGCGGCGGCGACATCGGGATAGGTCTGGCGGTACCAGTGGCTGTCGAAAAACCGGTTGGGATCGCGCCCTTCGGCGAGCCCGAAGAAAAGATAATGCGCGAGCGGATCGGTGCCGCTACTGGCGATATCGGGATAGCGTGAGCGATACCAATCCTCGTCGAAAAGGGCGCGGACGATGTCTTCCAGGGTGGTTAATCTGATCACCGGCCGGACGCCGCCATCGCCGTCAGAACAGTCCCTGGAACAGGCCGCGATTTTGCGCCCTGATGACCGGAATCGGGCCTTCGGTGAGGCTTTTGCCGTCGGCCTTGGCCGCCTTGATGCGCGCGGCCTCGGCGGTTGCATCCAAGGTCTCTTCGATTGGCTGCGAGCGTGGGCGCCAGAATTCGAGCATGTCGGACATACCGCTCGCGATGCGCCGCTCCTCGGCGGCGTTGTCGATGAGGGTGCGGATGTTTTTCGGCGCGGGCGGGCCGAGAGCCTTGATCAGCGCCTCCTCGCCCGGCGAGAGATGGGTCTCATCGCCCGCGCCGAGCGCAAGTTGCGGCACCAGCGCGGCCTCCGCCTGCTGACGTAGGCTCTGCTGCGGCGGGCCGGAGGCATCGGGATTGGGCGGGACGAGGCTATCGGTTTTCGGCATTTCGAGTGGGGTGCGCGTCGTCACCTCGAACTCGAATGGCACATCGACGAGACCGCCAAAAGTCTGCGCGACGTCGCTGCCGCCATGGTCGCACCCGGCGAGGGCGCACAGGGCAAAAAAAGGAGGAAGAATGCGGACCAGGCAATAGGAAGCAAAAAGACTTTTATTCCGATCCCTCGGAGCGGCATGCTCCTCGGAGCGGGCAGTGCCGCAGGCACTGCCCAACGGGATAAGCGTTTTTTGGTTCTTTTTTTCAAAAAAGAACAAATTTTTCCTCATCTCGTCACTCTGAAACGCTGCGTCTTATCGAGTTTAGCGCCCTTTTTCGACGCCAGCGAGCCCTTTAGCATCCGGGTGCCGGCGCAATCCTTCCAGAATAAGAATGGCGACGCCACAGACGATCGCGGAATCCGCCAAGTTGAAAACATACCAGGAAATTCGCCCGATATGCGCCTGAATGAAATCGACGACGGCGCCGAAGCGCAGCCGATCGATGATATTGCCGAGGGCGCCGCCGGCGATGGCCCCGAGTGCGCCGGCGGTGAGCGCATTCTCGGCGCGGTAGAGCCAGGCGCCGAGGGCCGCGACGATGACGAGGGCGCCAAGGATGAGTGCCGGGCTCGCCCAGGCGCCGAGCCCGTTCAACATCCCGAAGGTGACGCCGCGGTTCCACACCAGCACGAAATTCAACACCGGCAGGAGCACCAGCGGGCCGCGCGCGGCGAGCGCGAGCCCGTGCAGCACCCAGAATTTGCTCGCCTGATCGAGCGCGAGCACGAGAAGTGCTATGACCAATCCGAACGCGAGCCGGCGCCCCCTCATTCCGCCGCCTTGCGGCAAACGAGACCCGATTCGACGGCATCGACGCAGCGCCGGCAGAGTTTCGGATGTTTTTTATTTTCTCCGACAGATCGGAA
>JAKAQU010000129.1 GCA_021819535.1 Pseudomonadota bacterium
ATCTCGAATTGATACGACATCACGATGCCGGAAACCACGCCCATCGCGAAGCCGATCGCAAATATTTTTATCCAGTAATGAAAAAGATCGAGAAAAACCTGCCGCCCGGTGCGGAGCCAAAGCCCTTCGAGCATCGCGAGATAGCTCGACAGACCGATCGAAAAGGCGGGAAAGATGATGTGAAAGCCGACCACGAAGGCGAATTGCAGGCGGGCGAGAAAAACCGCATGAAGGTCGCTCATCGGGCACATCCATCACCGTCTTGGCCCGGGATTTGGGACCACCCCCCTCCCTTGTCAAGCGCGCGACGGCCGGCCAATGCCTGCCGCGCAGGATGTGAACGCGATCCGATCTGCGCCCGGCAGGACTTGAACCCGCAACCAAGCCGTTATGAGCGGCCCGCTCTAACCAGTTGAGCTACAGGCGCGTGCCTCAACCTTGCCGGCATAGGGTGGGGCTGGCAAGAGGGGGCTTGGCAAGGGGGCTGGCCCGTCCCGACGTTGGGGGCTTTTCCGCAAGCGGGCGTTCTGTCATGTTTGTGATCGCGCCCCATGGCCGTTGTGCCGCGTGGCGCGGAATGTCGCTCTTTGTCCCCGATCAGGTCACCCGGATCAAAATATAAGGAACCGTCCCGGATGCTTTTGGCCGAAATCATCGCCGTCGCCTGCGGCGCCGTCGCCATCGTGTATGGCTGGGCGACCGCCCGTGAAGTCCTCGCCGCCAGCCCCGGCACCGCCCGCATGCAGGAAATCGCCAGCGCCATTCAGGAAGGCGCGCGGGCCTATCTCAATCGCCAATATACCACCGTTGCCGCGGCGGGGATCGTCATCCTCATCCTGCTCGGCGTGCTCCTCGGCCTTCCGGTCGCGATCGGGTTTCTGATCGGCGCCGTGCTCTCGGCCTCGGCCGGCTATGTCGGGATGAACGTCTCGGTGCGCGCCAATGTCCGCACCGCCGAAGCCTCGAAAAGCGGGCTTGCCGCCGGGCTCTCGCTCGCCTTCAAATCCGGCGCGATCACCGGGCTCCTCGTCGTCGGGCTCGGCCTCCTCGGTGTCACCATCTATTATGTCATTCTGCGCGCGGTCATGCCGGGCGACGATCTCCGCCCGGTTTTGGAGGCGATGGTCGGGCTCTCCTTCGGCGCCTCGCTGATCTCGATCTTTGCCCGCCTCGGCGGCGGGATCTTCACCAAGGGGGCCGATGTCGGCGCCGATCTCGTCGGCAAGGTCGAGGCCGGCATCCCCGAGGACGACCCCCGCAACCCGGCCGTGATCGCCGACAATGTCGGCGACAATGTCGGCGACTGCGCCGGCATGGCGGCCGATCTGTTCGAAACCTACGTCGTCACCGTGGTCGCGACGATGCTGCTGACGGCGATCAATTTCTCAGGCGGCGTGCGCGATGGGCTTTTGTTCCTGCCGCTCCTGATCGGCGGCGTCTGCATCGTCACCTCGATCATCGGCACCTATTTCGTCAGGCTCGGGAGCGATGGCGGCATCATGCGTGCGCTCTATCGCGGGCTGATCGTCACCGGGCTCCTCTCGGTGGTGGCGATCGCGGCGGTCGTTGCCGCCCTGACCGGCTTCTCGACCCCGATCCCGACCGCATCCGGCGGCGCGGTGACCGGCGGCGGCCTCTTCGTCTGTGCCCTGATCGGCCTCGTCGTTACCGGGTTGATCGTCTGGATCACCGAATACTATACCTCGACCGCCTATCGCCCGGTGCGCAGCATCGCGGAGAGTTCCACCACCGGCCACGGCACCAACGTCATCCAGGGCCTCGCCGTCTCGATGGAGGCGACCGCGCTGCCGGTCGTGGTGATTTCGGGCGGCATCATCGCCGCCTCGCTCACCGCCGGGCTCTATGGCATCTCCATCGCTGCGACCACGATGCTGGCGCTCGCCGGCATGATCGTTGCCCTCGACGCCTATGGCCCGGTCACCGACAATGCCGGCGGCATCGCCGAGATGGCCGATCTGCCGAAAGAGGTGCGCGTCACGACGGATGCCCTCGACGCCGTCGGCAACACCACCAAGGCGGTCACCAAAGGCTATGCCATCGGCTCCGCCGGCCTCGCCTCGCTGGTGCTGTTCGCCGCCTATTCCGAGGATCTCAAGCACTACTTCCCCCGGCTTGACGTGCATTTCAATCTTCAGGATCCGTTCGTCGTCATCGGCCTCTTCATCGGCGGGCTCCTCCCTTATCTCTTCGGTGCGCTCGGCATGACCGCGGTCGGGCGCGCCGCGGGCTCGGTGGTGGTCGAGGTCCGCCGCCAGTTCCGCGAGATCCCTGGCATCATGGAAGGGAAAGGCCGGCCCGAATACGGCCGCGCCGTCGATCTTTTGACGCGGGCCGCGATCCGCGAGATGATCGCGCCCTCGCTCCTGCCCGTTCTGGCGCCGGTGGTACTGTTCTTCGTCATCGACGCGATCAAGGGGCCTGCCGCCGGGTTCAGCGCACTCGGCGCGATGCTGCTCGGCACCATCGTCACCGGCCTCTTCGTTGCCATCTCGATGACGTCGGGGGGCGGGGCCTGGGACAATGCCAAGAAATACATCGAAGAGGGCCATCACGGCGGCAAGGGCTCGGAATCGCACAAAGCGGCCGTCACTGGCGATACCGTTGGTGATCCTTACAAAGATACCGCCGGGCCGGCCGTCAACCCGATGATCAAGATCACCAATATCGTCGCCTTGCTGCTGCTCGCCATCCTCGCCAAATGGATGGGCGGCTGAGAACCAAACCATCAGGGGCCGGGCTGTCCCCGGCCCCTGACGATCCTTGCTATTTCGCCGGCTTTTCCGCCATCGGGCAGGTGCGGATGCCGAGCATCGTATAGAGCGGGCAGAAACGCATCAGGGCGGTTGCGATCGGGATGACGCCGATCAGCCCCACCCAGCGCCATTCGCTCTGGCTGAAAACAGCGAAAGCGAGCAGCGCAATGCCGACGATGATGCGAAGAATCCGGTCGGCGGTTCCAACATTGGTGGTCATTTTCCGAACTCCTGTCAAAGCATGTTCGGCGCAAGCCCGTCATAACATGCTTTATCCATTGTTTTTTTGCGAGCGTGACCGATCGTCTCCGGCGGCCACGAGCACGCCCCGCGCCAGGGAGGCACCCTGACGCTTCATTACAAATAGGCAACTGGCGGTCGCCTAAAAAGGATGCCTGACCACAAAAGATGCCCCGCCACGAACAGCGCCACGTCTTCCAGACAGCCATCCCCGGTTGCAAAGCGCCTCGCGGCTTGCCACGGCCTCGTGCGGCGTTTAAGTGCGATCCGCGGAGGGCTCGTCTCAGGTGATCGAAAAATTGGAATATCTTCTGGCTTTGGCGCGTGAACGGCATTTCGGCCATGCCGCCGAGATTTGTGGCGTGACGCAGCCGACGCTGTCGGCCGGTATCAAACAGCTCGAAGAGACGCTCGGCGTGTTGCTGGTCCAGCGTGGCTCGCGCTTTCTCGGCTTCACCCCGGAGGGCGAGCGCACGCTCGACTGGGCGCGCCGCATCGTCGCCGACACCCGGGCCATGCGCCAGGAGATCCGGGCCCTCAAGCAGGGGTTGGCCGGAAATCTCAAAATCGCCGTGATCCCGACCGCGCTCGCCATGGTCGCGCAGCTCACCACCCCCTATCGCGAGCGCCATCCCGGGGTCACGTTCACCATCCTTTCCTCGACCTCGATCGCGACCCTTGCTCTTTTGGAAAATCTCGAGGTCGATGCCGGCATCACCTATCTCGACAACGAGCCGCTCGGGCGGGTGCGCACGGTGCCGCTCTATCACGAGCGCTATTGCCTGATCACCGCGCCGCAGGCACCACTCGGCGACCGCACGAAAGTATCGTGGGAGGATGTCGCGCAGATCCCGCTTTGCCTTCTCACGCCAGACATGCAGAACAGGCGCATTCTCGACCGGATGCTGCGCCTCACCGGGCGGCCCTCGGCGCCGACCCTGGAATCGAATTCCATGGTCGCCCTCTGGTCGCATGTCCGCACCGGTCATTGGGCGAGTGTGATGCCGATCAAGCTCGCCTCCATGCTCGGGCTGAGCGATGCCGTGCGCGCAATTCCGATCGAGGGCGGGCCGCAGAGCCCGATGGTCGGCCTCGTCGTGCCCTATCGCGAGCCGATGACGCCGCTGACCGCGGCCCTCGTCACCCAGGCGCAGATCATCGCCCCGAGCCTTGAGGTCTGACGCTTACGGCCGGCGGGTCGCACGCCGGGGGCATGTCACCTGGTGAGATGTCGCCTGGCAGCATTTTACGGGGCGCCGCCAAACTCCGCCCGGATCGCGGCCGAGTGAGCGCCGAGCGCCGGGACGGGCCCGAGGGCGCGCGGGCCGTCGCTGAAAACCGCGGGCGGCGCGGCGAGCGCGACCTCGCCATTCGGGGTTGCGACACTCACCCGGCGGAGCGCGGGGTGGGCCTGCAACCCGGCGCAGTCATTGACGAAGCCGAAGGCCACATTGGCGGCCCGCAGCCGCGCCGCCGCCTCGGCGCGCGAGAGGGTTTTGAACAAAGCGGCGATATGGCCGTCCACCCGCTCCCGCGCGCTCACCCGGATGGTATTGGTCTCGAAGCCCGCTTGTTGCGGCAAATCCGGCTCACGCAGGAAATCACGGCAGAAACTGGCCCATTCGCGCTCGTTCTGGATCGCGATCAGGATCAGGGCGCCATCCTCGGTGGCAAACGCGCCATAGGGACAGATCGAGGGATGGGCGAGGCCCATGCGCGGCGGCGTCTTCCCCGTGCCCTCATAGAACATCAGCGGCACGTTCATCCAATCCGCCATGCCGTCGAACAGGCTGACCGCGATGCCCTTGCCCTGGCCGGTGATCCCGCGCTCGATCAGCGCCTCGAGGATCGCCGCGTGGGCGGCCATGCCGCAGGCGATATCGCAGGCCGAAACCCCGACCCTCCCCGGCCCCGCGGGATGGCCGGTGATGGTGGCAAGACCCGATTCCGCCTGCACGAGAAGATCATAGGCTTTCATCGCCGCGTATTCGCCGCTTTCGCCATAGCCCGAGATATCGACGGTGATCAGGCGGGGATGGCGGGCGCGGAGTGCCGCCGCGCCGAACCCGGCCCGCGCCGCGGCCCCCGGGGCGAGGTTCTGGATGAAGATGTCGGCCCGCGCCAGGATGCGATGGAGGAGAGCCGCGTCGTCAGGCTTCTTGAGATCGGCGATCAGGCTCTCCTTGCCGCGATTGAGCCAGACGAAATAGCTCGACTGACCCTTGGCGACCGCGTCATAGCCGCGCGCGAAATCCCCCTCCGGGCGCTCGACCTTGATCACCCGCGCCCCGGCGTCGGCGAGACGCGAGGCGCAATAGGGGGCGGCGACGGCTTGCTCCAGCGAGAGCACGAGCAGGCCTTCGAGGGGGCGGGACATCAATAGCTCCGTGGCAGGCCGAGCACATGCTCGGCGATGTAGGAGAGGATGAGATTGGTCGAGATCGGCGCCACTTGATAGAGCCGCGCCTCGCGGAATTTGCGCTCGACATCGTATTCCTCGGCGAAACCGAAGCCGCCATGGGTCTGCACGCAGGCCTCGGCCGCATCCCAGGAAGCATCGGCCGCGAGCATCTTGGCCATGTTCGCCTCCTCGCCGCAGGAGAGCCCGGCTTCGAATTTCCGGCAGCCTTCACGCACCATCAATTCGGCGGCGCGCATTTTCGCATAGGCGCGGGCGATCGGAAATTGCACGCCCTGGTTTTGCCCGATCGGGCGGTCGAACACGCGGCGGTTATTGGCATAGGCAATCGAGCGGTCGGTGAACCATTTCGCATCGCCGATGCATTCGGAGGCGATCAGCAGCCGCTCGGCGTTCATGCCGTCGAGAATGTAGCGGAACCCGCGGCCCTCCTCGCCGATCAGGCTGTCGGCCGGGATCGCCATGGCGTCGAAAAACACCTCGCAGGAATTGTGGTTCATCATCGTGCGGATCGGGCGGATGGTAAGGCCGCGGCCGAGCACTTCGCGCATGTCGACCAGAAACACCGAGAGCCCGTCGGTTTTTTTGCGGCCTTCCTCGCGCTTTTGCGTGCGCGCAAGCAGCAGCATGAGATCCGAATGCTCGGCGCGGCTGGTCCAGACTTTCTGGCCATCGACGATGTAGCGCTCGCCCTCGCGCCGGGCCGTGGTGCGGAGTGCTCCGGTATCGGTGCCGCTGGTCGGCTCGGTCACGCCGAAGGCCTGCAAGCGGAGCCGGCCGGCGGCGATCTCCGGCAGATAGCGACGCTTCTGCGCCTCCGTGCCGTGGCGGAGCACGGTGCCCATGGTGTACATCTGCGCATGACAGGCGGCGCCATTGCACCCCTCGGCGTGGATGGTCTCGAGAATCGCCGAGGCGGCACCAAGGCCGAGCCCGGCACCGCCATATTCCTCTGGGATCAGCACCGAAAGATACCCGGCCTCGGTGAGGGCGGCGACGAATTCGCTCGGATAGGCGCGCGCGGCATCGAGCCTGCGCCAATATTCGCCCGGGAAACGGGCGCAGAGTTTTTTCACTTCCTCGCGTATTTCGGCGTGCGGCAAGGCGGTATCATTATGCGTCATGGTGTTTCCCCATCTCCTATGGGCTGATTAGGTCGGGGCCGGCCACTCTGCAAGCCACGCCGCGGGTCGCGGAGGCGCTCTGATTTTCATCCACCAAATCGGGGCGGAATTATGCTCCGACCTCAGCCGAGGGGGGTCAGCCGAGGGGGGTCAGCCGAGGGGGGTCAGGCGAGCGGGGTCAACACGAAATCGAACGCCGAGCGCCATGTGGCCGGCCCGTCGGGGGTGCGCTCGAAGGGGGCGATGAGCGAGGCCTTGACGCCGAACACGGCGTCCGACGCGAGATAGGGATCGTCGCCGACGAAAGTATGGGTGACCAGCCGCTGATAGCCTCGTGCGGTGACGAGAAAATGCATATGCGCCGGCCGTCTCGGATGGCGGCCAAGGGCTCTCAGCATCTGGCCGACCGGCCCATCATCCGGGATCGGATAGCTGACAGGCTTGATGCCGATGAAGCTATAGGCGCCGTCCGCCCCGGTCACGAACACGCCGCGATTGTTCCATTTGTCCTGGATGCCGGGCTGCTGGACGGAATAGAACCCTTCCGCGTTGTCCGACCAGACATCGATGCGCACGCCGGCGATCGGCGCGCCGGCGAGATCGATCACTCGGCCGGTATAGAGGCAGCGCTCGCCCTTGCCGTCGCGCGTGATGCTGTCGCCCATCTCACGCACCGGCGCGCCCTCGACATGGAACGGCCCGAACACCGTATTCTCGGTGGCGCCGGCCGGACGGCGATTGTTGATCGCATCGACCAGCATGGAAAGCCCGAGCACGTCGGAGAGCAGGATGAATTCCTGCCGCTCCTCGCTGCACATTTGGCCGGTCTTGGTGAGAAAATCGATGGCGAACGCCCATTCGGCATCAGTCAGCGCCACCTCCTTGGCGAAGGCGTGGAGATGGGTGACGAGTGCTGCCATCACCTGCCGCAAGCGCGGGCTGATGCCCTCGCCCATGCGGGCGTTCACGGTCTCGGCGGAGTTCGCCTCGGTGAAATAGCCGACCATGGTCTTCTCCTCATTGCGGCGGCTCGCCGGCCGAGGCCCGGCGCAGAAGTGCGCGCATGGCCTCTCGCGTCAGCGGCCGCGGGTTCCAGTAGGGCTTTTCTAGCGCGAGAGTGGCGGCGCGATCGAGAACGGTCTCGCGGTGCGGTATCAGGTTTTGCACAAACATTGACTCTTGTGCGATTTCATG
>JAKAQU010000130.1 GCA_021819535.1 Pseudomonadota bacterium
CCGATCTGGGATGCGCGCAACAACGCGCGGCGGGTGATGGTCATGCGATCCTCCCGGGTTTTGATTTTTTGAGATCGGCTGCCGTCTTGACGCGAATTTGACGCGAGGCTTAGCCTCACTATTCCATTGATCCGCTCCGGAATTCAACCATGAAACGCCGTCTGGCCCCGCTCGCGCTCGCCGTCTCGCTCGCCGTCTCGCCCGGCGCTGCCCTGGCGACCTTAGCCGTCACCCCCGGCACCCCCCTCCCCGGCGCGCCGAGCGATCTTCTCACCGTGGACGGAACTTTCTCGACCACCATCCCCGGCTCCACTCTGTTCGGCACTGCCAGTTTCACCTTGACACTCTCTCTTCCCTCCGAATTCGTGATCGCCACCACCTCGGCCTTCACCGGGCTGATCCCGTTCTCAGAAAATTTCCCTGGAACCTACACCGTCGATGGCCATACCACGTCGTTTCAGAGTTTTTTCCAGCTCGATGGCGGCTATGGCAGCGATGCCGCGCATATCGCGGTCACCTCGCTACTGACCCCGGGCGATAGTTTCGTGATGGATTTCAGCCTATCGAGCCCGCTCTATACCGTGCTCGGGCCGAGCAGCAGCCCCGCCGGCACGCTCGCCAGCCTCAGCACCGGCACCTTCAATGTCACGTTTGGCGATGCGAGCTATGTCAGCGTCGATCCCGGTTTCACCGGCAGCGCGACCATCGCCGGCCAGAGTTCGGTGCCCGAGCCGGCGGCGATCGCGCTTTTCGCGCCGGGCCTGCTCGGGCTTGCGGCGTTGCGCCGGCGCGGAGAACGAAAGCCGCCGTCCCTGGGCAGACGTTGACTTTTAACGCAACACTTGACATACTCGTCACCAAGGGACGCCTCGTCCTCGTCGAAGACTTGCGGCTGACGACTTTTGCGATGGAAAGCGATCCATGGGCCGAAAACGCGAACCATTAAATGCCGAAGGGCAGCGCATTTATGCTCGCCTTGCCGCCGATGTGGCACGCGAACTCGCCCGCGCGCTGGCGCGGGAAAACCAGTTCGGCACCATCACCCGCACCGAACTCGCCCGCCGCCTCGGGCGCGACAAGGCCTTCGTCACGCGCAAGCTCTCGGGCGGGGAGAACATGGAACTCCGCACCATCGCCGCCATCCTCGCCGCCCTCGGCTACGAGATGGACGTGAAAGCCCATCGTATCGCCGCGCCGCCTGGGGAGATGCGGAATTTTTATCGCGAAACGCCGACGACGAGGAATTATGCGCCGGTGCGGCCGAAGCCCTATGCCGCCCCCTCGACGACACAGCCGGTTACAACAAAAATCACGGTTTACGCCGATGCCGCGTGAGCCGGAGATCGAAACCGTTCTCGTCTGCGATGACATCCGCGAGGAAATCACCCATAAACTCATCCTGATCGGCGTTTATTCGGGAAACTTCGTCGTTCCCGAATTTCCGTCAAATTTTTTCCTCGCTTTCTATTTCACGATGACCGCCAATGACCCGGGGGAATTTGAACTAAATCTCCGCCTTTCACTTCCAAAAACCCGCCCAGAAATGTATATGAGGGTGAAATTTGCAGTGCCTGCACTTGAAGATACTTCGCTCGCAGGCGACCAATTCGGAACCTTCACACCCAAAATTCCCATTACCATCCCCGCACCGGGCGAACTCGTGCTTTCCGCGCGCTGGGGGGAACAGGGAAAATTCCGCCCCGTGCTGCGCAAATCGATCATCCTCGCCCCACCCGGAGGCTGAGCCACGCTCGCCCCCCTACTCCCCGTTCATCTGCTCACAGGCGGCGCGGAGATCGATGATTTGCGAGAGCGTCTCCGGGTTGTCGTTGTTCATATCCGGCAAGACCGCGGCTTCCGCCTGATAGAGGCATTTCTGCTGGATCGGATCGACCGGCGCGCAGGCGCCGAGGAGTGCCAGGGCGGCAAAAAGCGCGGGATGCAAGGGAAGCCTCTCGCGGCTTGGGGATCGGCGCATCGTCTCTCCGGGTGCCGCACCAGGCCCGCGGCGGGAGATCATCCCAGAGGGCCGCGGCATCGGCAAGTCCTGGCGGCGTGATCGGAAAAAATACCGGTCCCCTGAAAAAAATCCTTGCCCACGCACCCCGGTGTGACGTATAAGCGCCGTTAGATTGGCTAACCATGACGGGCGCGCGCTTCGCCCCGCATCTTCACCCCCTTCCCCGGAACGACGCGATGCCCGCCCCGCCCGCCGACCCGATTGCGAGCGACGGCCCGTCGCCACTCGATATTCTCCTCGCCGTCATGCGCGCGAAATGGGACGCGGGCGATGCCGATGGCGCCGCCGAACTCGCCCGCGCCGCCGCCCCCTACCTCCATCCCCGCCGCGCGCCGACCGCCGAGCGCGCCGGGCGGAGCACGAAGGAATCCCCCCCTGCCCTCAGCGACGCCGAACTCCTCAGCGAACTCGCGGCCCTTGCTCGCGGAAGCGGCGCTGCGGCGCGCGATGCGGACCTCTTTGGCGCGCTTTGCGACGATCGCCTTGGCGCCGGAACAGCATCTTCCCGCCGCCCATCATCGCCTGATCATCGCTGAACTCGAAGCGCTCACGCGCGGCGAGAACGACCGGCTGATGCTGTTCCTGCCGCCGGGTTCGGCAAAATCCACCTACGCCAGCGTCATTTTTCCCGCCTGGTGGTTTGCCAGAAACCCAGGCGGCCAGGTGATCGCCGCCTGTCATACCGCCTCGCTCGCGCGCCATTTCGGCCGCCGCGCGCGCAATCTCGCAACCCTTCACGCAACCCGGCTCGGCTTCGCCCTCGCGCGCGACGCCCGCGCCAGCGCCGATTGGACGACGAGTGCGGGCGGCGCCTATTACGCCGTCGGCGTGCGCGGCCCGATCATCGGGCGGCGCGCCGATCTCGTGCTCATCGACGATCCCGTCAAATCGCAGGCGGAAGCCGATTCGGCGTTGGCGCGCGCGCATCTCTGGCAGTGGTACCAAAGCGATTTGGTAACAAGGCTCAAGCCGGGCGGCAAAATCGTCCTGATCATGACACGCTGGCACGAAGACGATCTCGGAGGGCGCCTCCTCGAAGAAGAGGCGGCGGGCGGCGATCGCTGGCGCGTCTTGCGGCTGCCCGCGATCGCCGAAGAGGCCGATCCTTTGGGCCGCGCCCCGGGCGAGGCGCTGTGGCCGGAATGGGAAAGTCTCGCGCTTCTCACACAAAAACGCCGCGCGATCGGCGAGCGCGCCTTCGCCGCCCTCTATCAGCAACGCCCGCGCCCGCCGGAGGGATTGTTGTTCAAAACCGAAACCATCGCCCTGATCGAGGCGGCGCCGGACGCCCTTCAGCGTGTGCGCGCCTGGGATCTCGCGGCAAGCCTCGCGCGCCCTGGCTTCGATCCGGATTGGACGGTCGGCCTGCGGCTTCTGAAAGATGCTTCCGGGCGCTATATCGTTGACGATGTCGTGCGCTTGCGCGGCGGCCCGCATGATGTCGAGCAGGCGATCCTCGCCTGCGCCGCGCGCGACGGGCGCGAGACCACCATCCTCCTGCCGCAGGATCCGGGCCAGGCCGGGCGCGCGCAGGTTCTTTATCTTACGCGCAAACTCGCCGGCTACCATATCATCGCGAGCCCGGAAAGCGGCGCCAAGACCACGCGCGCCGCGCCCGTCGCGAGCCAGGCCGCCGCCGGCAATCTCGCGATCGTCAAAGCCAATTTCGCTCGCACATTGATCGAGGAGCTGCGCGAATTTCCCGCCGGCGCCAAAGACGATCAGGTGGACGCGCTCGCGCGTGCCTTCGCCCATCTCTCTGCCGCCCCCCCGCCAACACGGCAGATCAATCTGCCCCTTCTCGCACGGTAGAGCATGTTCGACACCCTCGCCAGCCTCATCCCGTTTGATCAGAGCTATCCCGAGCGCACGCGCAAGCTCGACATCCTGCGCCGCGTGCTCGATGGCACGCTTTACGACGTTCTGCCCTACGAATTTCACGACGAGCGCAGCCCGGGCGGCGAATATATCCCGCTCCGCCAGCGCCGGCCGAGCGTGCGCTACAATCTCTGCCGTCTCGTCGTCGAGGATTCGGTCGCCCTCGTGTTCAGCGAGGGGCATTTTCCGCTGATCGATTCGAACGACGCAAGCGTTCGCGACCATCTCGGCGCGATCATGCGGGAAGCGCGGCTCAATGAGGTGATGATCGATGCCGCCTTGCGCGGCGCCGTGGGCTCGGTTGCGATCCTTCTTCGCGTGTTGCGCGGCCGGATCTTCTTCCAGACGCTGGAGACCCTGTATCTCACCCCGCGTTGGGAGGAAGATGCGCCGGACACGCTCGCTTCCGTCACCGAGAAATTCAAGGTCTCGGGCGCGACACTCGTCGAGCAGGGCTACGAAGTGCCCAACCCCACCGGGCAATATTGGTTTCAGCGGCGCTGGGATGCGGAATGGGAATGGTGGTTCACGCCGTGGCCGATCGCAAGCGACGAAAGCCCGCGCATCGATACGCGACGAAGCGTGCGCCACGGCCTTGGCTTCGTGCCCCTCGTCTGGATCAAGAACCTCCCGGGGCCGTCGGCCACCGGCGACATGCGTGATGGTGCCTGCACCTTTCGCCCCGCCATCGAGACCGCGATCGAGATCGATTATCAGCTTTCGCAAGCCGGGCGCGGCCTCAAATACAGCTCCGACCCGACGCTCCTGATCAAGGAGCCGGCGACTTCTGATAATCAAATCATCAAAGGGGCGGCCAACGCCCTCGTGGTTTCCGAGAAGGGCGATGCCCGCCTTCTTGAGATCGGCGGCACCGCATCCGCCGCCGTCATCGAATATGTGCGTATCCTGCGCGAGCTTGCGCTTGAGAGCATCCACGGCAACCGCGCCGACGCGCAGCGCTTCGCCGCCCCCACGTCCGGGCGGGCGCTTGAGATGATGAACCAGGGTTTGATCTGGCTTGCCGATAATCTCCGGATTTCCTACGGCGAGGGCGCGTTGGTCGCCCTCGCCCGCATGGTGCTCGCCGCCCGTCAGCACTACGCGCTCACCGTGCGCGGCGTCGAAATTCCTCCCCTCGATCCCGAGGCCACGATCAGTCTCACCTGGCCGCGCTGGTATCCGCCCTCCGCCGATGACCGGCTCAAGGATGCGCAGGCGCTCACGACACTCGCCGGCGCGGGTCTCATGTCGCGCGAAAGCGCGCTCAAATCCATCGCCAGCACCTACGATATCGACAATATCTCCAACGAACTCGCCTCCGTCTCTCCATCGGAAGGAACAGCATGAGCGAAGATAGCGAAACCGGTGACGCGGCCCCATCGATCGAAGAATTGCGCGCGCAAACCGAGGCGATGAGGCGGGAATTGCAGAGTGTGCAGGAGACCGCACGTGCGCGCATCATTCGTGCCGAACTCAAGGCCGAGGCGGTCCGCGCCGGCATGATCGATCTCGACGGCCTCAAGCTCATCGAGCCCGCCGAGGTGAAACTCAGCGAGGCGGGTGAGGTCGAGGGCGCCGCGCAGGTGATGGCAAAGCTCAAGCGCGACAAGCCTTGGCTGTTTGGCGCGCGCTCCTCGTCCTCGCGGGCAACGCCACCCAACGCCGATCCACCGCGGGCCAAGCGCGCAACCGAAATGACGGCGGACGAATACCGCGCCGCACGCGCCGATCTCCTGCGCCGGCGATAAGCCGGCGAACGCTCGCGTTCCCTCCAATCCATCCCCCAAAGGCAGAGGATTTCTCATGACTATCGCCAATTTTCCCGCCTCCCTTCAGCCGATCATCCAGCAGGGCTATTTGGAGCGCGAATTCGAATCGGCCCTCCATTCTCGCCTCGGCTATCGTGACATCGCCGATCGCGAGATCTTTGCCGTCGGCATCGGTGAGACCTTGACCAAGACGCGCGCCGGGCTCAAGCCCTCGGTGACGACGCCGCTCGCGCCCTCGACCAACACCAATCTCGACAACGGCCTCACGCCGCAGTATTTCAACATCGAGCAATATACGCTCTCGATCAATCTCTACGGCGCGACCACCGATCTCAACATGGTGACGAGCCGTGTCGGCATCGCCTCGCAATTCATGCTCAACGCCTCGATCAATGGCGAGCAGGCGCGGCGCTCGCTCGACGAACTGGCGCGGAATTCGCTGTTCTCGGCCTATTTCGGCGGCAATACGCGCGTCAATACCACGATTTCGGCGCCCGGCCCGACGATCGCCGTCGATGACGTGCGCGGCTTTCAGTATGTCTCGGTCAATGGCGTGCCGACCGCGGTCAGCAGCACCAACACGCTCACCGTGACCGTCGGCGCCGATGTCTATACCCTGATCGGCGTTGCCGTCGATGCCACCAACGTCTCGACGACGCCGGGCGGGATTTCCGGCGAACTCACTTTTTCGGGCAATATCTCTATCGGTGATGGTGCCTCTGGCAACACCGTGCAGGCCGCGAACGCCTCCGTCATCATCCGCCCGGGTGGCGCCAGCAACACCTCTCTCCTCGGCCCGACCAATACGCTCACGATGGCGAACCTTCTCGATGCTGTCGCCAAACTCCGCCTCAACAACGTGCCCGACATCGGCGGCGTCTATCATTGTCATCTCGATCCCGTATCCGCGCGCCAGCTTTTCGCCGACCCCGATTTCAAGCAGCTCTTCACCATGGGCTATGACACCGAGACCTTCCGACGTGGCGAACTCGTGAGCCCCTTCCTCGGTCTTCGCTTTGTCCCGACGACCGAAGCCTATGTCCAGCCGCTGCCTGGCCAGCCGGGGCTTTATGTCCGCCGCCCGATCGTCTGCGGCCAGGGCGCCTTGATCGAAGGCGATTACGCCGGAATGGCGGAAGAAGATGTCGCGCCGCGCGATGCCATCATCAGCATCATCGACGGCGTCGCCATGGTCACCCGCGAGCCGATCGACCGCTTGCAGCAGATCATCGCCCAATCCTGGTATTGGATCGGCGGCTTCACCGCGCCGACCGACGTCACCACCAACCCGAGCACCATCCCGACCGCGACCAACGCCGCCTATAAGCGCGCGGTCATGATCGAGCATGTGGGCTGACGATCATGGCGATTGGATCAACGCAACCGATGATGGTGTCGGCGACGGCAACGCTCGCCGCCGGCACCAGCTCGGCCAATATCGCGCTCGCCGGCACCGGGGAAGCGGTTTTGGTCTATAATGCCTCTGCCGCCATCGCCTTCATCCGCTTCGGCATGGACAATAGCGTCGTTGCGACCAGCGCCGACGTGCCGATCCCACCCGGCGCACGGATGCTGATCCACGCTGGCGAATTTGCTAAAACCGCAGCCGCCCTGCTCGCCTCCGGCAGTGGCGCGATCTATTTCGCGCGCGGCCAAGGCACGGTGTACTAACCATGTCGGGCAGTCCTCTCACCGGGCCGTTTACGGATGCGGAAAAAACCGACATAAGGCGTTTTTGCGGCTATCCGGCCTATGGTGCAGGGGCGGCGGGGTTCCAAAGCTGGCGATTTTTTCAAGCCTACGGCACGCTCGAATATCGGATGAACAATCTCGCACCGGCAGAATATGCCGTCGTGCGCTCGGTTTATCTGGTGCAGCTCTATCCTTTGGAATCCGCGATCCCGGCGGCCTCCGGCAATCTCGATACCGAGAGTGCCGCCGTCTGGACACACAACCAAGAAGAAGTCCACCAGCGCGAGGAACTCTTTGATGACTGGCGGCGGCGGCTCTGCGGCTTTCTCGGCATTCCGCCCGGCCCGGCACTTTCCTATG
>JAKAQU010000131.1 GCA_021819535.1 Pseudomonadota bacterium
CCGATCTGTAGAGCGTATAATCGATCAGGAAATCGGCGAGCGCACGCGCGGGCGCTGGGGTGAGATAAGGGGCGAGCGTGCGGCGCAACGCTTCTCGCGGCACGTGTTGCGGCTCGGCCTCGGCCGAGTCGCGACGTCTCGTCGCAGTCGTCATTCCGACACCTCGCACGGATCGACGTTACGCTATCGGTTGGCCAGAGCTTACACAACCGTTGCGTGTTTTGCGAGGTTTTTTTCTCTTTCCCTATCCTCGTTCCGGATAGAGGCGGTCGGACCTACTCCGCCGCGTCCATCAGCGTCGTCGCACGGCCGCTATGGATGGCGGCCACGGCCTTTTCGACATGGTTGCTGAACACGTATTGGGCGGGGCGCTGGTGATCGAGCGGGATTTCCGGCGCCATCTTCCCCTCCGTCCGCGGCCCGCGCAATGCGACCGCGGCGACTTTGAGGGGATGGCGCACGGCATGCATCACCGCCGTCGCCTCATAGCCGGAATGGACCATGCAGTCGGCGCATTTTTCGTATTTGCCGGTGCCGTAGCTATCCCAGTCGGTGGTCTCCATCAGCTCCTTGAAGCTTTGGGCATAGCCCTCGCCGAGCAGATAGCACGGGCGCTGCCAGCCGAACACGTTCCGGGTCGGCTTGCCCCAGGGCGTGCAATGGAAATTCTGATTGCCGGCGAGGAAATCGAGGAAGAGCGAGGATTGGTTGAATTTCCACTTCTTGCCCTTGCCGCGCGCAAAAATGCCGCGAAACAGTTCCTTCGACTTCTGGCGGTTGAGGAAATGCTGCTGATCCGGGGCGCGTTCATAGGCATAGCCGGGAGAGATCATCACCCCGTCGATGCCGATTTCGTTCACGTGATCGAGGAAATCGGCAACCCGCGCCGGATCCGCGCCGTCGAACAGCGTCGTGTTGATGCAGACGCGAAAGCCGCGCCCCTTCGCCGCCCGGATGGCGGCGACCGCGCGGTCATAGACGCCCTCCTGGCTCACCGCATGATCATGCATGCCGCGATCGCCATCGAGATGCACATCCCAGGCGAAATTGCGATGCGGCTTGAAGAGATCGAGTTTTTTCTCAAGGAGAAGCGCGTTGGTGCAGAGATAGACGAATTTGCCGCGCGCGAGAATGCCCTCGACGATCTCCGGCATCTCCTTGTGCAACAGCGGCTCGCCGCCGGCGATCGCGACCACCGGCGCGCCGCATTCATCGACGGCGGCGAGGCAATCGGCCACCGAGAGACGCTGATTGAGGATCGGCGCCGGGTAATCGATCTTGCCGCAGCCAGCACAGGCGAGATTGCAGCGGAACAACGGCTCCAGCATCAGGACCAGCGGATAGCGCTTGCGCCCGGCGAGATGCTGTTTGACGACATAGGCGCCGACGCGGATCATCTGGTTCAAGGGGACGGGCATGCTTCACTCGGCCTTTCAGACGCGGGCTTAAACGGGAAGGGCAGCGGGCTCGCTGTCGGCCAATTCGGGCGGAAAGCGGAAACGCACGTTTTCCGCAACCCCTTCGAGGGTGGAAACCTCGATCGCGGCGAAGCGGCGCAACCCCTCGATCACTTCCTGGACCAAGGTTTCCGGGGCGGAGGCGCCGGCGGTGAGCCCGACCGAGCCGATACCGGCGAACCATTCGGCACGGAGCGCGCTCGCATCGTCGATGAGGTAGCTCGGCTTGCCGAGTTCGGCGCCGATTTCGCGAAGGCGGTTGGAGTTCGAGCTATTCTGGCTGCCGACGACGAGGATCAAATCCACCGCCTTGGCGAGTTCGTGGACGGCGGTCTGTCTGTTCTGCGTCGCATAGCAGATATCGCGCACATCCGGCCCCTTGATCGCCGGGAACCGCTCGGTGAGAGCGGTGATGATCTGGCGGGTATCGTCCACCGAGAGCGTGGTCTGGGTGATATAGGCGAGTTTTCCGGGGTCGGCGACCCGGAGGGCGGCGACATCGGCGACGGTCTGCACGAGATGGACCTTACCGGGGATTTGGCCGACCGTCCCCTCGACTTCGGCATGGCCGGCATGCCCGACGAGAATGACCTCTCGGCCATCGGCGGCATAGCGGCGGCCCTCGTTATGGACTTTGGCGACCAGGGGGCAGGTCGCATCGATCACCGCGAGGCCGCGGCGCGATGCCGTCTCCTCGACCACGCGGGCGACGCCATGGGCGCTGAAAATGGTCGTGGCGCCGGTTGGGATCTCATCCAGCTCATCGACGAAAATGGCGCCACGGGTGCGCAGATCCTCGACCACATGGCGGTTATGCACGATCTCGTGGCGGACATAAATCGGTGGGCCATATTTCGCGAGAGCCCGCTCGACGATCTCGATGGCTCGCTCCACGCCGGCACAAAAGCCGCGGGGCTGGGCCAGGACGACACGCATCATCCGCTCGCTCCTGCAAAATGACGATAAGAGGCAAATTACGAACACAGAGCCACATCGCGCCCCGTGTGAGCCACGCAAGGCCTCCTATATGGCATTGCAACCTCTCTCGGCAATGCCCAGCACCCCTGGCGCGGGAAAACTGTCCGGTTTTCACCCCTCGGTTTCACTCGCGGGCTTGACTTGCGGCGCGCGAGGGAAAATGTCTATCGACATGCGGCCTTCGCCTGTTCTCCCCCCGTGTCGCGCCCGCCGAGGCGCGGGGCCGCGCCTGATAGGTGATCGGCGTTGCCTCTCGCGGCGTCTTTGGACGATCGTCATTTGACGATGACGGCTGACGATGACGGCCCGCGCCTTGGCGGCGGCCAGATCCAAGGCCGGTGCCCATGAGCGGTGTTGTGGCTTTCGTGGATTAACAACGAGGTGATCGATGGCTAGGCCCCGGACGCCAACCTTGGACCGCGTGGATGAGCCGCGCGATATGCGCAATTTCTCCATCGATCAGCTTCGGGAGCTCGCGGCCGAACTCCGCGCCGAGCTGGTGGACGCGGTCTCGGTCACCGGCGGCCATCTCGGCGCCTCGCTCGGCGTCGTCGAACTCACGGTGGCTCTCCATGCCGTGTTCGAGACGCCGCATGACCGGCTGATCTGGGATGTCGGCCACCAGGCCTATCCGCACAAGATTTTGACCGGAAGGCGCTCGCGCATCCGCACGCTTCGCCAGGGAGGCGGTCTCTCCGGCTTCACCCGGCGCGCGGAAAGCGTCTACGACCCGTTCGGCGCCGCCCACTCCTCGACCTCGATCTCCGCCGGCCTCGGCATGGCGGTCGCGCGCGACCTCAAAGGCGAGGGCCGTCACGTCGTCTGCGTCATCGGCGACGGCGCGATGAGTGCCGGCATGGCCTACGAGGCGATGAACAATGCCGGCGCGCTGCGTTCGCGCCTGATCGTCGTGCTCAACGACAACGACATGTCGATCGCGCCGCCGGTCGGCGCCATGAGCGCCTATCTCTCGCGCCTGATCTCGTCTCGCCGCTTCCTCAGCCTGCGCGAGCTGGCCGCCCGCATGGCGCGCCATTTCCCGCGCGGGATCGAGCGCACCGCCCGCCGCGCCGAGGAATTCGCCCGCGGTATCCTCACCGGCGGCACGTTGTTCGAGGAGATGGGATTCTACTATGTCGGCCCGGTCGACGGCCATAATCTCGACCATCTGCTGCCGGTCTTGCGCAATGTCCGCGACGCCGAGGAGAGCGGGCCCATTCTGCTCCATGTCGTGACACAGAAAGGCAAGGGCTACGCCCCGGCGGAAGCGGCGCCGGACAAATATCACGGCGTTGGCAAATTCAACGTCATCACCGGCGAGCAAGCCAAGGCGCCGCCCGGCCCGCCCTCCTATACCAAGGTTTTCGCCGACGCCCTGATCCGCGAGGCGGAAAAAAATCCGCGCGTCGTCGCGATCACCGCCGCCATGCCGTCCGGCACCGGGCTCGACCGTTTCGCGACACGCTTCCCCGAACGCTGCTTCGATGTCGGCATCGCCGAGCAGCACGCCGTGACCTTCGCCGCCGGCCTCGCCGCCGAGGGCATGGCGCCGTTCTGCGCCATCTATTCGACGTTTCTGCAGCGCGCTTATGACCAGGTCGTGCATGACGTCGCGATCCAGTCGCTGCCGGTGCGATTCGCCATCGACCGCGCCGGGCTCGTCGGCGCCGATGGCGCAACCCACGCCGGAAGCTTCGATCTCGCCTATCTCGGCTGCCTGCCCGGCATGGTGCTGATGGCGCCGGCCGATGAGGCAGAACTTGTGCATATGGTCGCAACCGCCGCCGCGATCGACGATCGCCCCTCCGCCTTCCGCTATCCGCGCGGCGAAGGATTCGGGGTTGCGCTGCCGGAGATCGGCGTTCCGCTCGCCCTCGGGCGCGGGCGCATCCTGCGCGAGGGGAGCAAGATCGCCCTCCTCTCGCTCGGGACACGGCTTCCCGATGCGCTGAAGGCGGCTGACGAACTCGCCGCGCGCGGCCTTCCCACCACCGTCGCCGATGCGCGCTTCGCCAAACCCGTCGATGAGGCGCTGATCGAACGCCTGGCGCGCGAGCACGAGGTTCTGGTGGTGATCGAGGAGGGGGCGATCGGCGGCTTCGCGGCCCAGGTGATGCAGCATCTGGCGCAAAAAGGTCTGCTCGATCACGGGCTCAAATTCCGCCCGCTCACTTTGCCGGATATTTTCATTGACCATGACAGCCCGCGTACCCAAATCGAGGCCGCGGGCCTTGATGCCACCCATATCGTCCAGACCGTGGTCGGGGCGATGGGGATCGGGCGCGCGAAAATCGTTCCCGTTCGTTCGTGAGATAATCTTGATGTCCAATCCTTTTTCCCGCCGGGCATTGCTCCGGACCTTGGGGGGCGGCCTCGCCGCGGCGTCGCTCCCCGCCATTTCGTCTCCGGCTGAGGCGACACCGGATGCCGCGGCACCGGTCGCAACGCTGAACAATGCCCTTGCCGGGGTCATGAAAGCGGGCAAATCCGTCCCCTTCCCCGAGCGGTTTCAGTCGCTCGCCCCGGCCGTCGAGAAGAGTTTCGATCTCGTGGCCATTCTCCGTCTCGTCGTCGGGCCGCGCTGGGCGGATATCCCGCCCGAACTGCAAGCGAAGCTGCTCGACGAGTTTCGCCGCTTCACGGTTGCAAGCTATATTGCCAATTTCGACGACGATTCTGGCGAGCACCTCGAAATTCTGCCCGAGACACGCCAGATCGGCAGCGATATCGTGGTCGAGACGCGAATCGTATTCCGCAAGGACGATCCGGTGCGGATCGATTACGTCGTGCGTCAGGGGGAGGGAGGCTGGCGGGTGGTGGATGTGCTGCTTGACGGCTCGATCAGCCGGGTTGCGGTGCAGCGCTCGGATTTCCGCCGTATCCTGGAGATCGGCGGGCCGCAGGCGCTGATCGCGAGCCTGCGCAAGAAAGTCGCGGCTCTCTCCGGCGGCACGCTGACCTGAGCCTCGTTGCGGTGGACAATTCGCTGAGCGATGTGTTGCACGCAGCCCTGCCGCTCCACGGCATCGTCGGGGGGGCGGCGTTGGCTTGCGCGATCCTCTCCGCTTTTGGCCTCCTCCAGGGGCTGCTCGGCCTTGTCTTCGTCAGGCGCTTTCTGCGGCGCGGGGCACCCTCCCCGGCCGCGATGGCGGGCGAAGACAAGCTTCCCGCGATCACGGTCCTCAAGCCGCTCCATGGGGATGAGCCGCTGCTGGATGCGGCATTGGCGTCGTTCTTCGCCCAAGACTATCCCGAGTTTCAGCTCGTCTTTGGCGTGCAAAATCCCAACGACCCCGCGATCGGGGTGGTGGCGCGGCTCCGGGCGCAATTCCCCGATCGCCGCGTCGCCCTCGTGATCGATGCCACACAACACGGCACGAACCGGAAAATCAGCAATCTCATCAATATGATGTCAGAGGCGCGCCACGATCTTCTGGTGGTCGCCGATTCCGATATCCACGCCGCGCCCGATTATCTCCGCACCGTGCAGAGAAGCCTCGCCGAGCCGGGAACAGGGATGGTGACGACGCTCTATACCGGGCTTCCGGCCGACCAGTCGCTTGCCGCACGTCTCGGCGCGACGCAAATCAACCACGCGTTCCTCCCCGGCGTTCTCATCGGCCGCGCACTCGGCCGCGAAGACGGGCTTGGCGCGACGATGGCGCTGACGCGCGCCAATCTCGATCGCATCGGCGGCTTTGCGGCGCTCGCCAATCACATCGCCGATGATGCCATGCTCGCCGCCAAGCTGCGCGCCCTCGGCCTTGCGGTGCGGCTCGCGCCGAGCATTCCGGCGACCACGGTTGCCGAGCACGGGTTTCGCCATCTCTGCCGGCGCGAATTGCGCTGGGCGCGGGTCAACCGTTCACTCGCCCCCTTGGGCTTCGCCGCCTCCGTTGTGCAGTATCCGCTCGCCTTCGCCCTCGCCGTGCTCGCCCTGGTTCCGGGGTTGCCCATGGCCTGGGGGTGGTTCGTCCTTTGCTGGCTTGCGCGCGCCGCGATCGCACGCCGCATCGATCGGGCGCTCGGTCTTCCATCGCCGGCGCCGATCTTCTATCTGCCGCTTCGTGATCTGCTTTCGATCGTCGCCGTGGTGATGAGTTTCACGGGCGACAAGGTCTATTGGCGGGGGGAGATCGTCGTCGTCGAGCGCCCGCCAACGCTTTCGCCGAAAACGTGACAGAGGATTTCCGGCCGATGAAGAAGACCCTGTTTTTGCACCCACCCTCCTTCGACGGCTTCGATGGTGGCGCCGGGTCGCGCTATCAGGCGCGGCGCGAAATCCGCTCCTTCTGGTTCCCGACCTGGCTCGCCCAGCCGGCGGCGCTGATCCCGGAAAGCCGGCTGATCGATGCGCCGCCCGCCGGGATCGGGCTCGAAGCCGTCTTGCGCGTGGCCGGCGATTACGAGCAGGTGGTGATGCACACCTCCTCGCCGTCCTTTGCCTCCGACGCCAAGGTCGCGCAGGCGCTGAAAGACGTCAATCCGCGGCTTTCGATCGGTTTCGTCGGCGCCAAGGTCGCGGTGCAGCCGGAGGAGAGCCTCCGCGACGCGCCGGCGGTGGACTGGGTTGCGCGCAACGAGTTCGATTTCACCGTGAAAGAAGTCGCCGAAGGGCGGACATTCGCGGACATCGATGGGCTCAGCTTTCGCGATGGCGCAGGCCGCATCACTCACAACCGCGACCGCGCCATTCTCGAGGACATGGACCGCCTGCCCTTCGTCACCGAGGTTTATAAGCGCGATCTCCGCATCGAGGATTACTTCATCGGCTATCTCAAGCATCCGTACATTTCGCTCTATACCGGGCGCGGCTGCAAATCGCGCTGTACGTTCTGCCTTTGGCCGCAAACCGTCGGTGGACACCGCTATCGGGTGCGCAGCACGGCGCATGTCATCGAGGAAATCCGCCTCGCCAAATCTTATTTCCCGCAAGTGCGCGAATTCTTCTTCGATGACGACACCTTCACCGACAATCTGCCGCGCGCCGAGGCGATCGCGCGCGAACTCGGCAGGCTCGGCGTCACCTGGTCGTGCAACGCCAAGGCCAATGTCCCGCGCGAAACCTTGAAAGTGCTCAAGGATAACGGGCTCCGCCTCCTTCTCGTCGGCTATGAGAGCGGCAATCAGCAGATCCTGCACAACATCAAGAAGGGCATGCGGATCGAGGTCGCCAAGCGGTTTTCGCGCGATTGCCGCGAACTCGGCATCACCATCCACGGCACCTTCATCCTCGGCCTTCCCGGCGAGACCAAGGAGACCATCGAGGAGACCA
>JAKAQU010000132.1 GCA_021819535.1 Pseudomonadota bacterium
CCGATCGCCAGTCTGCGCGCGCTCGCCGCGCATATCGGCGCCGCGCGCACCAAATAGCCGCGCTGGCGATGTCGTTGGCAGCAAAGGACTTTCCCCTTCTGCGGCGAGCCGCGGGCGCCCCGCTCTTTCAAAGCGAACGCGGCACGGTCAGTGCTGGATCCTTTCTTGCCGCGGCCCGGCGGCTTGCCTCCGGCCTTCCCGCGGGCAAGCCCGTCCTCAATCTTTGCGAAAACCGGCTCTCCTTCGCCCTCGGCTTCGCGGCCGCCATGATCGCCGGCTGCCGGAGCGAGCTGTCGAGCGACCGCTCACCGGCGCGCGTCGATGAACTCGTTTGCCGCCCCGAGGCCGGCGCGATCCTCGGCGACCGTGATGCCGCCATCGGCGGGCGGCGAGTGACCCTGGTCGATCCCGAGACCCTCTTCGCCAGCGCCGAGGCCGAGGGCGGCTTCGCGATCCCGGAGATCGCGGCGGCGTGGCCGGCCGCCGATGTCCATACGTCCGGCAGCACCGGGGTTCCGGTTGCGCATCGCAAGCCCTGGGGGGCGCTATTTGCGCGGAGCTTGGCGGCGGCGGCGCGGTTCGGGCTCGAACCGGGGCCGGCATCCGTGGTCGGAACCGTGCCGCCGCAGCATATGTATGGCTTCGAGACCACCGTCCTCCTCGCCTTTCACACGCCGGTGACAAGCTGGTGCGGCCCCGCTTTCTTTCCCCGCGACATCGCCGCTGCCCTTGCCGCCATGCCGGCGCCGCGTCTCCTGGTGACGACTCCACTGCAGATGCGGGCACTCCTCGATGCCGGGCTTAGCCTTCCGCCACTCGCGCGGGTGATTTCGGCAACCGCCCCCCTCGATCCGGCGCTGGCTGAGCGGGCGGAGACGCGCTGGCAGACGGAGGTCGCCGAGATTTTCGGCGCGACCGAAGCCGGCTCGATCGCAAGCCGCATCACCACCGCGGGCGACATCTGGGACGCCTATCCCGGCCTTGCGCTCGGCGCCGATGAGATGGGCGAGGTTTTCGTCACCGCGCCGTTTGCCGGAAAAGTGCCGCTCGCCGACGCGCTCGCCCTCATCGATGCCACCCGCTTTCGCCTGCTTGGCCGGCGCGGCGATGTCGTCAAGCTCGGCGGCAAGCGCGCCTCGCTCGCCGGGCTCAACCGTATCCTGACCGCGATCGAAGGCGTGGAGGATGGGGTTTTCGTCGCCCCCAGCGATCTCGACGCCGATCCGACGGCGCGGCTGCTCGCCTTTGTCGTGGCACCGGGGCGCGAGCCGGCGGCGATCCTCGCGGCACTCCGGCGGGAAATCGATCCGGTTTTCCTGCCCCGGCGGGTGATTTCGCTCTCCCGGCTGCCGCGCAACGAATTCGGCAAGCTGAATGCGGCCGGTCTTGCCGCGCTCGCCGGCCCGCCGGCCGGAAGCTGAGCCGGAGACCGTCCGCCATGCCGCTTTCGGGAACCCTCCGCATTGCCGCCGACCATCCCGCTTTCGCCGGGCATTTTCCCGGCCGGCCGCTGCTGCCCGGCGTCGTGCTGCTCGATCTCATTCTCGCCGAGGCCGGAATCGCGGCGCTCCGCGGTATCACCCGGGCCAAGTTTCTCCGCCCGGTCGGACCTGGCGCGCGTGTTTCCTACACGCTGGAGAACACTGCCCCCGATCGGCTCGCGCTCAGCGTGCATGGCGCCGAGGGGGTGGTGTTGCGCGCGACACTCCGCCTTGCGCGATCGGAAGAGGGATGACCGGCGCCCCGCCCGCCCTCCCGTCCTGGCAGGCGCGGCGGGAGGCGGGCGCGCGGCGGCATCTGGTGCGGCTGATGGCCTGGCTCTGCCGGCATCTCGGCTGGCGGGTGGGGGCGATGCTCCTCTATCCGATCACGCTCTGGTTTTTCCTCGCGGATGGCGCGGCGCGCGCGGCCTCGCGGCGCTATCTCGGCCGGGTCATGGGAAAAAAACCCGGGGTTTGGGCGGTATTCCGGCATTTTCACACGTTTGCGCAAACCGTTCTCGACCGCTTCTTTCTCCTCGATGGCGATGGCAAGACGCGGTTCGAGATCGGCATCGAGGGGATCGACCATCTCGCGCGGGCGACCGCGGCGGGCAAAGGGGTGCTGCTGCTCGGTGCCCATCTCGGCAGTTTCGACTTGCTCCGCCTTGCCGCCGGCAGATCCGCACCGGCCCCGGTGCGGATGGTCATGCATCATCGCGAGCGCGATGCGCTGACGGCGCTGTTCGAGGCGTGCAGCCCGGATTTCGCCGCCAGTGTCATCGCCCTGCCCGCGGCCGGCGAGGATGGCATCGCGCTGGCCTTGGCGCTGCGCGAAACGCTGGCCGCGGGCGGCACCATCGGTCTCCTCGCCGATCGCCCCGCCGCCGGGCAACAGGCGCTGGCGGTCGATTTTCTCGGATCACCCGCCCTTTTTCCGCTCGGCCCGTTCCGCCTCGCCGCCGCGACCGGCGCGCCGGTGCTGCTCGGTTTCGGGCTCCGCCTCGGGAGACGGCGCTATCTCGTGCGGATCGAGCCTCTGGCGGAGGTGATCCCGCGGGCCCGGACGAGCGATGATGTGATGGGTTATCGCGTGTGCGGCCCGTGGGCCGCGCTCTCTCCGTACGTTATCCACTATGCCGAGCGCCTTGCCGCCCTGTGCCGCGAGCACCCCTATAATTGGTTCAATTTTCATGATGTCTGGGAAATACCACGCGATGCCGAGCCGATTGGCGGCCCTTTTCGCCGCTCTTCTCACCCTCGCCGGTCTCATCCAAACGGCGTGGGCGGCGGAGGAATTCACCATCACCGCGCTGATGGCTGATCTCGCGCGGGTGCCCGAGCGGCGGGCGATTTTCACCGAGACCAAGACGCTGCACGCGCTCGCCGCCCCGATCGAAACCAGCGGCACGCTCTTTTGGCGGCGGCCGGACCGGCTCGAAAAAATCACTTTCCCCCCGCATCCGGAGCGCCTTGCGCTCGCCGGCACGCGGCTCAGCCTCGCCCTCGGCGATCAGCCGCCACGCGACCTCGACCTCGCCTCGGCCCCCCCCGTCGCCGGCCTCATCGAGGCGATCCGGGCGACGCTGGCCGGCGATCTTCCGGCGCTCGAGCGCCATTACAGCGTCGGGCTCGAAGGCGACCGCGCGGCCTGGCGCCTGACCCTGGTGCCGAGCGATCCGGAGGTTGCGCGGTTTTTACGCACCGCCCGCATCGAGGGCAGCGGCGCGACCCCGCGCCGCGTCACCTTCGCCGAGACCAACGGCGATGAGAGCGATATGCGCATCACGCCGCTGCCATGAACGCCGCCCGGCTGAGGCTGCTCGCGGTCTTCCTGCTGGCCGCTATTCTCGCCGCCTTCGCGCTCGCGCGTGCCCATCTCAGTGCCGACATCGCCGATTTTCTGCCCCAGGGTGAGAGCGAGGGCGCGCGCTTCATGCTCGACCAAGTGCGCCGGGGGCCGGCGGCGAGCCTCCTGCTGTTCGGGATCGAGGGCGCCTCGCGCGCCGATCTCGCCGCGACCAGCCGCGATTTCGCCGCCCGCTTGCGCGCATCCCACCTGTTCCGCTTCGTCCAGAACGGGGCGAGCCTCGGCGGCGGCGAAGAGCAGGCGTTTTTATTCGAAAACCGCTATCCGCTCTCGCCCGCGACCCGCCCCGAGGCGTTCACCGAGGATGCGCTGCATGCCGATTTCGAGGCGCTGCTCGCGGCACTCGCCTCCTCGGCCGCCCCGCTCGCCAGCCGCTTCGGCCTCGCCGATCCGACCGCGACCTTCCCCGCTCTGCTTGCGCTCTGGGCCGGGCCGAGCCGGGTGCGCGAGATCGGCGGCGTCTGGTTCGCACCCGAGCGCGACCGCGCCCTCCTGATCGCCCGCACGGATGCAAGCGGCGTTGATCTCGCCGCTCAGCGCGTGGTTGCCGAGACGATCGCCGCGGCCTTCGCCGGAAGCCGGCACGGCAGCGCGCGTTTGCTCACGGGCGGGC
This sequence comes from Pseudomonadota bacterium, assembly GCA_021819535.1. Taxonomy (GTDB): domain Bacteria; phylum Pseudomonadota; class Alphaproteobacteria; order Acetobacterales; family Acetobacteraceae; genus Acidibrevibacterium. The sequence goes on from JAKAQU010000132.1 coordinate 3,962, forward strand.
CGGCGGTGTTCGCGCTTGCCGCCGAGCGCGCGATCCGCGGCGATGCCGAGACGATCTCGGTCTTTTCCGGCCTCCTGGTGCTTGCCATTCTCGCGCTCTGGCTCCGGAACCCGTTGGCGCTCGTTGCCGTCCTGATCCCGGTCGTGCTCGGGATGGCGGCGGCGTTGGCGCTGACCACTCTCGTCTTCGGCCGCGTGCATGCGCTCACTTTCGGCTTCGGGATGACGATGCTCGGGGTCAGCCTCGATTATCCGGTGCTCTGGATCGGCCATCGCCGGCCAGGTGAAGCGGCCGCGGCGACGAGCGCGCGGATCGGGCGCACGCTCGCCGTGACCGTCGCCGGCGCCGCTTCGGGCCTCGCCGGGATGGGGGTTTCGGCCTTTCCGGGCCTCTCCGAACTCGGCCTGTTCGCCGCAAGCGGGGTCGTCGCGGCGGCGTTCGCGACCCGCCTCGTGCTCGCCCCGCTCGTGGTCGGGGCCGCCATCGCGCCGGCCGAACGCGAGGCTCCGCGCTGGCTCGACGCGCTCGAGGGTCTCCGGCGCCATCGCGCCTGGACCATCGCCCCGCTCGCGCTCGCGCTGGTATCGCTCGCGCTCGCGCCGCCGACGCTTTCGCGCGATCTCGCCGAGCTGAGCCCGGTCTCGCCAGCCGCCGGCGATCTCGATGGCGAATTACGGGCCGAACTCGGCGCGCCGGAAGTCTCGACCCTGGCCTGGGTCGATGGGCGGGATGCCGAAACCGTGCTCGAACGCGAAGAGGCGCTGATGCCGCGGCTCGACGCCCTGGCCGCACGCGGCAAATTCGCCTCGGCCGACCTCGCCGCCCGACTGCTGCCGAGTGCCCGCACCCAGGCCGCCCGCCGCCTGGCCTTGCCGCCGGCCGAGGAACTCGCCCGCCGGATCACGCGGGCCTCGGCCGGGCTCGGTTTTCGTGATGACGCCTTCGCCCCGTTTCTCGCCGATGCCGCCGCCGCGCGGGACGGAAAGCCGCTCACCCCCGAGGCCATCACCCCGCCGCTGCTGGCCTCCCGGATCGAGCCGCTTCTCTTCCGCCATGACGGGCGCTGGTACGGGATCATCGCGCCGAGCGGGCTTGCCGCGCCCGCGGATTTCAGTGCCATATTCGAGGATCTGCCGCACGGCCACGTGCTCGATATCGGCGCCGAAATGTCGGCGCTCGTCGCGCGCTATACCGGGCAGGCCTGGCGCTGGCTCGCCCTCGGCGCGGTTTGCGCGGTCCTTGCCCTGATCGCAGGTTTTGGCAGCCTTCGCCCGCTGCCCCGCGTGCTCGCGCCTTTGTTCGGCGCCGTCGTCGTGACGCTCGCGATGCTTGGTGCGCTCGGCATCCGGCTTTCGCTCTTCCACATCGTCGCTCTGCCGCTGATGGCCGGGATCGGCCTCGATTACGCCCTCTTCTTCGCCCGCCGCCAGCAGAGCGGCGACGAGCGCGCCCGCACCTTCCGCACCCTCATCCTCTGCCACGTCATGACGCTTGCGACTTTCGGCCTACTCGCCTTCTGCCAGACGCCCCTTCTGCGCGGCATCGGGCTTACGGTCGTGATCGGCGTCGTCTCGGCGATGGTGTTTTCGTTTCTCATCGCCGGCCGCACGCCCGCCGATCAGATCAGAACCTGAATATCCCCATCGATCGCCAGCGCCTGGCCGCTGATCGTGGCGCCAAAGGGGCTCGCGAGATAGAGCGCCATGTTGGCGATGTCGTGCTGGCTGACGAAGCAGCGGAGCGAGACGGTGGAAACCGCACGATCGGTCTGCTCGTTCTCGGAAATGCCGGCCGCCTGCGCCTTGGCCTTGATCACGGCGCGAATGCGCGGCCCATCGACGAGGCCGGGGAGAATGGCGTTCACCCGGATGCCGTCCGGCCCAAGCTCGATCGCCAGCGTCTTGGTGAAGCCGACCACCCCCCATTTCGCCGCGGCATAGGGCGAGCGGAGCGGAAACCCGAACCGCCCGGCGGCCGAACTCAGATTAATGATCGCCCCGCCGCCGGCGGCGCGGAGCGCCGGGATGGCCAGCCGCGCGCAATGGAAAAAACTCTCGATATCGACGCGGAGCGTCTCTGACAATTCCTCCGGCGTCACCTCCTCGACCCGCTTGGTCGGCCCGGCGATGCCGGCATTGTTGACCAGCACATCGAGCCCGCCGAAATGATCAAGCGCCGCCGCCATGAACGCCTCGACCTCTTCCCGCTTGCCGGCATCGGCGCGGATGCCGGGATGGCCAGAAGCCGCGACCGCCGCCGCATCGATATCGGAGATGAAGACACGCGCCCCGCAAGCGGCGAAACCATCCGCCATCACCCGCCCGATCCCGCCCGCCGCCGCCGAAATCGCGACCCTTAATCCTGTAAGATCAACCGGCAGAACCTGCCGCGCGCCTGTCACCATGGTCATCCTCTCCTTGCGTCGGCGCACCCTGCCATAGCGGCGGCGGGAGGAAAATAGAGGGAGGAGAGAGCAGAGATGGGCTTGACGCGGCCGCTCTGGCCGACCACGTCCCGAGCGCTATGAAATCACGCCGCACCGTCATCATCGATATGACCCCAGAGGGGGAGTTCCGCGGCGAGTTCCGTGCCCCAGGCGCCGGCGCGCGCCTCCCCTGGCCGATGCGCATCGCCGCCGCCGGCGCCCTGGTGGCCCTCCTCCTCGGCGCCATCGCGCTCGCGGCCTTCGCCTTCTGGCTCGCGGTAACGCTCCTCCCCATCATCATCATCGCCGCCCTGATCGCCTACGCCGCCTTCCGCTTTCAGCTCTGGCGCGGCGGCGGCCGAAGGATGTGGTAAAAATGAACGTCCTACCCCCCTGTGTCTCTAAACGCGAAATCTACAAAGCCGTCTGCACGCGTCCACAATAACCTAAGAGCTGACGAGGTCATTATCGCAATATGGCTTACAATCTACGTAGCGCGCTTTTACGGTCTGGATAGATTAAATAACCTCAGCTGTGATCTGATCCCTCAGATGAGTCATATTCTGGTCGCGAAGGTTACGGCGATGCGTAATCGCTAAAATATCCCGCAGCCGCTCAGTTTTCGTCCCGTCCAGCATTCCACCGCTGCGAACGAATTTCAGCACTCCATTGAAGCACACGACGAAAGCGGCGGCTTTTATATTCGCCCAATGGGACTCTTTTTCGATAGACTCGCTGATTAATTCCCATCCTTCGTTGAACAAATCCTCGTTGGAACCTGGATACTCACCCAGTGCGGTAAACAACATCTTTGCTAATGTTGTAAGAGAAAGCGGATGGCTCTCGATTGAATACGCATAGCGCGCATTCTGTATAGCCTCATCCAGCAATCGACGATCAGATCTACTTGCCAGGTATCTGTCGAGCTTGAGCAGCGCACACTGCTCCCAATACCGGGAATTCCACGACCAGTTATTTTTGATATCCTCATAAAAGCGCTCCGCCAAACTATCAATGAAGCGCTTCACGATACGATCAAAATCCATGAGACTACCGGACAACCTGGCGGCGGGAGTTCTGGCACGGATTTCGGCGCGATTTACACGCGATGCAAGTGCATTTGCCAAATCAATCAGAGCCTGCGCGAGTAGATTAGGCTTATCGCGTTGCAAAATAGAAATTACTCGGTCCGCTACGACGCTACGTGCGGGGATCAGATATTCTCGCCCCAACTCTGAATTTGTGATTGGTAGCTTTGCATATACGCCAATCAGCTCGGCAATTCGAGGTGATCTCTG
>JAKAQU010000133.1 GCA_021819535.1 Pseudomonadota bacterium
CACCGAAAGCGTTTTCGCGATCCCGGGTCTCGGCCGCCTGACGGTCGATGCCATTCTGCGCCGCGATTATCCGGTCATCCAGGGTGTCGTCCTTTTGTTCAGCTTCGTCTATGTCCTGGTCAATCTCGCCGTCGATCTTCTCTACACCTTGTTCGATCCGAGGATTCGCTATTGAGCATGTCTGATTTCGCGGCCGCACCAGCCCTTCCCGAGATCGTCCCAGAGCGGCGCAAGCACGGGACGTTCGTTCGCTTCATGCTCCGCCATCCGACGATTTTCGCCGGCCTCGTATTGATCGGTTTGATGCTGATGATCGCGATGCTCGCGCCCTATCTCGGCACCACCGACCCGACGGCGCTCGCCCCCGCGCGGCGGCTTCGCCCGCCTTCCGCTGCCTACTGGTTCGGCACCGACATGCTCGGGCGCGATGTCTACTCAAGGGTGCTCTACGGCACGCGCGTCTCGCTCGTCGTCGGTTTCGCGGTCGCGCTCCTGGCCGCCGTGATCGGGCTCGGGATCGGCCTCGTTGCCGGCTTCGTGCGCTGGTCCGATGCACTGATCATGCGCATTATGGATGGATTGATGTCGATCCCCTCGATCCTGCTCGCGATCGCGCTGATGGCGTTGACCCGCGGCTCGGTGCGCAATGTCGTCATCGCCATCACGATTTCGGAAATTCCGCGCGTCGCCCGCCTGATCCGCGGCGTCGTGCTTTCTCTCCGTGAACAACCCTATATCGAAGCGGCGATCGCCTGCGGCACACGCACGCCACGCCTCATCCTGCGTCATATCCTGCCCAATACGCTCGCGCCACTTTCCGTGCAGGCGACTTATATCTGTGCCTCGGCGATGATCACCGAAGCGATCCTCTCCTTCATCGGTGCTGGAACACCACCGACCGTTCCCTCCTGGGGCAATATCATGGCGGAGGGGCGGGCACTTTGGCAGATCAAGCCTTCCATCGTGTTCTTCCCGGCCATTTTCCTTCTTTTGACCGTGCTCGGCGTCAATCTCCTCGGCGACGGCCTGCGCGATGCGCTCGATCCGCGCCGCGCGCTCAGGCTCTGACGCGCATGGCGCTGCTCGAAGTCGATTCCTTGCAGACGCATTTTGCGACCAAGGAGGGTGTGGCGCGCGCGGTGAACGGGATTTCGTTCACGATCGCGGCCGGCGAAACCGTGGCCCTGGTCGGTGAGTCGGGGTGCGGGAAATCCGTGACCTCGATGTCCATTCTTCGCCTCTTGCCTTCGCCGCCGGCCTATTTCGCCGGCGCCATACGCTTCGAGGGGCGCGATCTTCTGAAGATTTCCGAGCAAGAGATGCGTGCCCTCCGTGGCAATGACGTCAGCATGGTTTTCCAGGAGCCGATGACATCACTCAACCCAGTGCTTGCCATTGGCTGGCAAGTTGGTGAAACATTGCGTCTGCATCAGGGCCTTTCGAAACGCGCGGCCTGGGCGAAAGCGATCGAGATGCTCACCCTCGTTGGCATAAGCGACCCCGAACGCCGGGTCCTCGAATACCCACACCAGATTTCCGGCGGCATGCGCCAGCGGGTGATGATCGCGATGGCGCTCGCCTGCAACCCGCGACTTCTCATCGCCGATGAGCCGACGACAGCACTCGATGTCACCATCCAGGCGCAGATCCTCGATCTCATGCGCGAATTGCAGCGTCGCGTGGGGGCGGCGATCCTGCTGATCACGCATGATCTCGGCGTGGTTGCGGAAATGGCGGAACGCGTCATCGTCATGTATGCGGGGCGCAAGGTCGAAGAGGCGCCGCTCGGCCGGCTTTTCGCACGCCCGGCCCATCCTTACACGCGCGGCCTGCTCGGCGCGGTGCCGCGGCTCGGAGCGAACCGGGACAGCCGGCTTGCAGAAATTCCAGGCCAGGTGCCGAGCCTTTTGCAGCCGATCATTGGCTGCGCTTTCGCGCCACGCTGTCCGCGCGCCGATGCGCCATGCCGCACCATCACGCCGGCGGCGCGCGAAATCGGCCCCGGCCATGTCGTTGCCTGCCACCATGCGGCGGCGGAGGGCGCGGCATGAACAAACCTCCGCTCCTTGAAGTCAATCGCCTGGTCAAGCATTTTCTCATTCGCGGCGGCCTGCTCGGCGGGATCGCCGGGCGCGTGCGCGCGGTCGATGATCTCGGTTTCGCGCTCGAGCGCGGCGAAACCCTCTCACTCGTCGGCGAATCGGGCTCGGGCAAATCGACCGTCGGGCGCACCATCCTTGGCCTGATCCGCCCGGATGGCGGCGAAATCTGGCTCGATGGCGCGCGGATAGATCAATTGTCGCGCGCGCGCATGCGCGCTTTGCGCCAGCGCATGCAAATCGTCTTCCAGGATCCGTTCAGCAGCCTCAATCCCCGGCTTTCGGTGCGCGACTGCCTTGCCGAACCGCTCGCCAATTTTGGGCTGGCACGCGGAAAAGCCGAACGCGAGCGACGGATTTTCGATCTCCTCGATCAGGTCATGCTGCCGCGCGCGGCGGCCGATCGCTTGCCGCATGAATTCTCCGGCGGGCAGCGCCAGCGGATCGCGATCGCGCGCGCTTTGGCGCCACGCCCCGATCTGATCATTTGCGATGAGGCGGTCTCTGCCCTCGATGTTTCGGTCAAGGCGCAGATCATCAATCTTCTCGCCGATTTGCAGAAGGAACTCGGCCTTGCCCTTCTTTTCATCAGCCACGATCTTGCGATCGTCGAACATCTGACGCATCGCATCGCCGTGATGTATTTGGGCCAGATCGTCGAAATCGGCCCGCGGGACGCGGTTTTTTCCCGCCCGCAGCATCCCTATACCGAGGCGTTGCTGTCGGCGGTGCCGATGCCCGATCCCGAGACGAAGCGGCGCCGTATCGTTCTTGCGGGCGACATTCCAAGCCCGCGCAACCCGCCTCAGGGCTGCCGGTTTCACACGCGCTGCCCGTATGTTTTCGACCGCTGCCGGGTCGAGGCGCCGGCATTGCGTGGGCCCGGCACCCATCGTGCCGCGTGCCATCTGGACGCCCTGCCTGGGGCCTGATGTTTTGTTCAGTGTTTGGCGAGAAACTCGGCAACGTAATGGCCCCAGATATCGGCGTAGTTCAGGGTCTGGTGGCCATAGGTCGCGCCGCGCGGAATGAGCACGTATTGACCGCTCTTGAGACGCGCGAGCGCCGGCTCCATGACCCCGAGTTCGGGCGGGTTGATCGCGTCATCGGCGAAATTGATGGCGAGCAATGGCGCGGTGATTTTAGCGAGATCGGGGGCCGGGTTGTAATCGGAAGAGCTTTCCCAGGTATAGAGCATGTCGTTGGCGTCCCATTTATGCCCCTCCGCGATCAGGCGGTTATAGAGGGCGATGGCGTCGCCCCGTGTCGGTGCCGCCTGTTGCAGGCGCTCGGCATTGCCGGTCATCAGGGCGAATAGCGGGGCCGCGGTTTCCAGCCAGAGACGCGGCGGTTTCGCCGGGTCGTATTCGCCGCCGAGCCAGCCGGGATCATCGCGAATGGCGCGAATGACCATCTCGCGCCAGAGCATGTTGCGCCCGCTCACGGCGATCGGCATCGCGCCGATCGGGATCAGGGCATCCATGAAGCCGGGATGACGCTCGCCCCAGAGCCAGGTCTGCATCCCCCCCATCGAGGTGCCGAGCACGAGGCGGAGATGGGGAGCGGCGAAGACATCGGTGATCAGACGGTATTGCAATTCGACCTGGTCGTTGTAGCCGTAATGCGGGAAATGGGCGTGCAGCCCGTCGGAGGGTTTGCTCGACCCGCCGGCGCCGATGCCGTCGGGCAAAATCACGAAATACTTGCGGGTATCGAGCGGCTGATCCGGGCCGAAGAGATTATTGGCCAAAGTCGGGGCAAGAAAATTCTTGCCGGTGCCGGTGGTGCCATGGAGCAGGAGGACCGCGTTCAGAACATGCCCCTCGCGATCGCGGAGCGGCAGGCCGACCGTGGTGTAATGAAGCTTGAGATCGGCCATGCGTTCGCCGTTTTCAAACACCACGTTGTGGAGCGGATAATCGTTCTCATAGACGACGAGAGCGGGTTGCGCCCGCGCCGAGATGGCCTGCGTGAGCATCAGGAGTAGGAGTGCGAGACCGAGGCGGATCATCGGGCTTTTCCGTGCTTTGAGAAAACACGTGCCGCGGGCTTGCGTTTTGCCGCCGCGGCCGCGGGCGGCACGGGGCGGCCGGCGCGGAGGTCGCTGATGGTCGCACGCGAGGTGATCTGTTCCGGATCCTGCACGAGTTCGATGATCGCCGGGCGTCCGCTCGCGATGGCGCGGCGGAAGGCCGGCGCGAATTCCGCCGTTGCGGTCACGGTTTCGCCATGGCCGCCGAAGGCCTCGATGAATTTGGCGAAATCGGGATTGGTGAGCGTGGTGCCAGAGACGCGGCCGGGGTGGAATTTTTCCTGATGCATGCGAATAGTGCCATACATCTGGTTGTTGAAAACGATGATGATCGGCGCGACGCCGTGATGAAAGGCGGTCGCGATTTCCTGGCCGGTCATCAAAAAACCGCCATCGCCGACGAAGCCGATGACGAGGCGATCGGGGAAAGCGATTTTCGCCGCGATCGCCGCCGGAACGCCATAGCCCATGGCGCCGTTGGTCGGGCCGATGAAGCGCTGCTGGTCGGCCAAATTCAAAAACCGCGCGACCCAGCCTGCGAAATTACCGGCATCCCCGGTGATGATCGCCGACGCCGGCAGCGTGTTTTGCAGCTCGTGCAGAACCTCCGACAGATTGAGCTTGCCGCGATATTCGGCGACCGCGCTTGCCGCCTCGCGCAAACCGCGCAGCTCTGCCCGCCAATCCTGCCAGCGCGGCGCGACCGGCGCGAGATTGGCGAGGGCGGCCGCGAAGACATTGAGGTCGGAGACGATGCCGAGGGCCGGGCGGAAGACGCGGCCGATCTCCTCGGCCTCGGGATGGACATGCACGATCGGTGTCGCGCCGGCGAGATCGAACAGCGTGTAGCCCTGTGTCACCGCTTCCGAAAGCCGGGTTCCGAAGGCGAGGACGAGATCGGCTTCGCGCGCTTTCGCGACCAGGGCGGCATCGGCGCCGACGCCGAGATCGCCGACGAAATTGGCGAGCGTCATGTCGTAGAGCTGCTGGCGGCGAAAGCTCACCGCGACCGGGATATCGTGGCCGAGAAGAAAGTCGCGAACGGAGGCGCGGCCCGCTTCACTCCAGCAGGAGCCGCCGAGGATGGCGAGCGGTTTTCGCGCGCGCGTGAGGAGGTCGCGCAATTTCGCGAGTGCGGCGGGATCGGGGAAGGGGCGCGCGACCGGCGCCGGGCCGATATCGGCGACTTCCACCTTCTCGCGCTGCATCTCTTCGGAGAGCGCGATCACCACCGGGCCGGGCCGGCCGCGGGTGGCAATATCATAGGCGTGGGCGACGATTTCCGGGATACGGCGCGCATCGTCGATTTGCGTCACCCATTTGGCGATCGGGCCGAACATCGCCCGGTAATCGATTTCCTGGAAGCTTTCGCGATCGGTTTCGGCAAACGGGATTTGTCCGACGAAGAGCAGAAGCGGCGTGCTGTCCTGGCGCGCGATGTGGACGCCGATCGCGCCGTGGCAGGCGCCGGGGCCGCGTGTGACCATGGCTGCGGCGGGGCGGCCGGTGAGTTTGCCGAACGCCTCTGCCATGTTCACCGCTCCCGCCTCGAAGCGGCAGGTGATGAGTTTGAGCCGCTCGCGCACGGCGTAGAGCCCGTCGAGCACGTCGAGGTAGCTCTCGCCGGGCACCGCGAAGACGTGATCGATGCCGTGGGCGACCAGCGCGTCGGCGAGCACCCGCCCGCCGCTGCGGGGTGCGATACGGGCTTTGCGGGCTTGTGCCAGTTCCATGCGTGCCTCTCCCTCGTGGTCGTTTTGTGGCGCCCGACGATAAGCCCGATCCGCCCGCGCGTCACGGTCCTGGGAAAAGGGATGCGGGTCTGGGGGCGCTGCCCCCAGCGGGGTCCGGGGCGGAGCCCTGGGTTTTCTTTCTCGTGTCAAGCCGTCGTGGCGCAGGTTCTGCCGTCACTTCCAACGCCTGCCTTCACGGTACCCATATTCCTGCCAGTGCTGGGCCGCATCGGCGCCACCGTCGCGGACATCGGGGTTGAGGTCGAGATAGCGCGCCGGGTCGAAATCTTTCGGGAGCGGCAGGGGCGTTTCGTGGAAACAGACCCAGATCGCCCCATTGCTCTCGCGGATATCGAGGAAGGGAACGCCGGTGCCGGTTTTCAGCACCGCTTCCAGTTCCTCGCGGCTGTAGAAATGATGCCAATGCCCTTCCTGCATCGTGACCTGGCGGCGGATTTCCTCCCGCCAGGGGGAATGCGCTTCCTGTTCCGCCAAATGTTTGAACGAAAGCACCTGGAACGCCACGAAACCGCCCGGCTTCACGATCCGGCGCATTTCGAGGAATAGATTATAGGCATAGGGCTTGGGAATGAAAGAAAGTGTCGCGACGCTGAAAACGAAATCGACGCTGGCATTGGGGAGCGGGATGGTGATGCCGTCATAAGAAAGGAAACGATAAGGCCCCTTGTCGGCGAGCCGCGCCTTGGCCTTGGCCAGCATGTGTTCGGCGATGTCGAGGCCGCCGATCCAGGCGGGTGGATTGGTGCGGCGGCGCAATTCGCGATGCATCCCCTCCATGATGTAACCCGTGCCGGAGCCGATTTCGAGACAGACCGGCTTGCGCGGCAGACGGAGATAGGGGAAATGCCCGAAAATCGCCTGGACATACTCGTCGGCGCGCACGGCGAGCCGATCCAGGGGCACGCCATCATGAATGCGGGCATTGACGCTTTCCAGGCTCTCGTTCGGGTCGTTCCAGGTCGCGGCGGCGGCCGACAAGGCGCGCCCTGGAAAAGCTGCCATTTCGCCCGATTTGGCCGGATATTCCGGCCTCCGCAGCACGGCGTAGAATTCGTTGCTGCCTTTCAAGGTAGGATAAATGCGCTCGACCTGAAGCGGGATCAGACCCAAAGCGCCGAGCGTGTCGATAATCTCCGCAAAACTGCGTGGCGTGAATTGCCAGGCGTGGGTATCGAGATACCCTTCGTTTTGGCGCAATTCCTTCAAGCTGCCGGAGAGAGACGCCAACGCCGCGCCATTGCGCGCATCGATCGAGGGTCTCTCGCCGTGTTCCCTGTTCCAGTGACGGACAGGGTCGTTATGGGTCGTCAAAAATCGGTGTTCGAATATCCGGCCTGCCGCGTGTACCCGCCTTTCGGCCAGGAATGCCTCCAATACGTCGGCCAATGTCGATGGTGGGAGAAAATGGTCGAAGCAATAGCGCTTGTCCGGGATCGCGAGAAAATAACGCCCGTCCTCCTTGAGAACGGAGCTGACTTGTCGAAGATGGTAGATAAGGCAAGGAGAATGCTCGATATTGTGAGAAGAAACGACAATATCAAAATATTTTTGGCATAATTTCTGATAATCTTCTCCGCGCCAGACAAAATCTATGTCCGGCACATGAACAGAATCCGCGTTCGGAATAGTTTCAGCGCGGCGCTTCAATTCTTCTGTAGAAAAAACGTCCAGATAACTTATTTTATAGT
>JAKAQU010000134.1 GCA_021819535.1 Pseudomonadota bacterium
CGATCTCGACAGCCATGTCACGCTGCCGGTGGTGGCCGATGCCGATTTCGCCGCCGATTTCGCGCCTTTCGCCGCCAATGCCGCCCTCCCTTGGGCGATGACCGCGCATATCCTCTATCCCGCGCTCGATCCCGACCGCCCGGCGACGCTGTCCCCCACCATCATCGCCCGCGTGATACGGGGCGCGCCGATCGGGTTTGCCGGCGTGCTGGTTTCCGATGACCTCGCCATGCGCGCGCTGGCCGGGGCGCCGGGGGAACTCGCTATCGCGGCACTCGCCGCCGGCTGCGATCTAGCACTTCATTGCACCGGCGTGCTCGCCGAGACCGCGTCGTTGCTCGAAGCCTGCCCCGAGGTGACAGAATTGGCCGCCGGGCGCCTTGCCGCCGGGCGCCTTGCCGCCGCGCGCCATGATCCGCGCATTCTCGGCGCTTGCGACGCGATGGCGGCGGAACGCGAGGCATTGCTCGCGTGAGCGCGCTCATCCTGCAACTTGCGCTCGCCGTCGTGCCGGTCGTGCTGGCGATCACGCTGCACGAGGCGGCGCACGGCTATGCCGCGCTCGCCATGGGCGATGACACGGCGCGCGCCGCAGGGCGGCTCTCGCTCAACCCGTTCCGCCATATCGACCGTGTCGGAACCGTGCTGTTGCCCGGGATTCTGCTCATCGGCCAGTGGCTGACGCTCGGGCGCGTCGTGTTCCTGTTCGGCTGGGCCAAGCCGGTGCCGGTCGCGGCGTGGAAATTCCGGAGCCCGAGGCGCGGCATGATGGTGGTCGCCGCCGCTGGGCCGGGGATGAATTTCCTGCTCGCCTGGCTCGCGGCACTCGCGCTCCACACACTGGCCTATCTCCCGGCGCGTGGGGCGGAGATCGGCGGCGTTTTCATCTATTACTTCGTGCTCACCAATCTCGTGCTCGGGCTCTTTAATCTGCTGCCGATCCCGCCGCTCGATGGCGGGCGGATCGTGGTCGGCCTGCTGCCGCTCCGGCTCGCGCGGCGCTGGGCGTTGCTCGAGCGGTTCGGCATCATCCTGGTTCTTCTGGTGGTGTTCATCCTGCCGCAAATGCTCGGCTCGCTCGGATGGCATGTCGACCCGGTGGGAGCGGCGCTGGAGCGGATCGTGCCGCGCGCGATCGGCCTCGTTCTCTGGCTCGCCGGGATGCCGGGCCATGGCTGAGGCGCCGAGTGCCCCGCTCGCCGAAAGCCTGGTTCTGCGCCTGGAGGGGTTCGAGGGGCCGCTCGATCTCTTGCTTGAACTCGCGCGTGGGCAGAAGCTGGATCTGGCGCGGATTTCCATCCTCGCTTTGGTCGAGCAATATCTCGCGGTGATCGAGGGGGCGCGGCGGGTGCGGCTCGAACTTGCCGCCGATTGGCTGGTGATGGCGGCGTGGCTCGCCTGGCTGAAATCGCGCCTTCTCTTGCCGGCGGGGACGGATGACGCCGAAGCCGGCGAGGAAGCCGCCGAGACGCTGGCCGCTAGGCTCGCCGAATTGCAGGCGATGCGAGCGGCGAGCGTCTGGCTCGCGGCCCGGCCGCAGCTCGGCCAGGATGTTTTCGCCCGCGCAGCGCCCGAGAATTTCGCCGAAATCGACCGCTCGCGCCTGATTTTGGAGGTGCCGGCGCTGCTCCGCGCCTATCTCGCGGCGCTGCGTCGGGGCGGAGGGCGGCAGCGCTATCGCCCGAAGCCGATGACGCTGTGGAGCGTCCAGGACGCGTTGCGGCGGCTCGGGGCGATGCTCGGCAACCTGCCCGACTGGATCAGCCTCGATCAATTTCTGCCCGAGGGCCTGGCGAGCGCGCTCGAGCGGCGGGCGGCGCTCTCGGCGACACTCCTCGCCGGGCTGGAAATGGCCCGTGGCGGCGGCGCCGATCTCCGCCAGGATACGCCTTTCGGGCCGATCCTGTTGCGGCCTGCAACCGGAGAGGGGGAAACATGAGCGAGAACGATCAGAAATCGACCTCCCCCGAGGTTCCGGAAGCAGCGCTCAGGCTCGCCGAGGCGTTCATCTTTGCCGCCGCCGAGCCGGTCTCGCCGCGCGCCCTCGGCCAGATCCTGCCTGAGGATTGCGAGGCAGAGGCGGTGATTGCGGCCCTTGCCACGCGTTACGCCGGGCGTGGGGTGGATCTGGTTCACGTCGCCGGCGGCGTGCGGTTTCAGACCGCGCCAGATCTCGCCCTCCTGCTCCGCCGGGTGATCGAGGTGCCGCGAAGATTGCCGCGCGTGGCGATGGAGACGCTCGCGATCATCGCTTATCACCAGCCAGTGACGCGCAGCGAAATCGAGGAAATACGCGGCGCTAGCCTGTCGCAGGCGACCATGGATACGCTTCTGGAGGCGGGATTGATCACCTCGCGTGGCCATAAGGAGGCGCCGGGGCGGCCGGCGCTCTGGGCCACGACGGCGGCGTTTCTCGCCCAGTTCGGCCTTGCCGATCTTGGCGATCTGCCGCGCCGCGCCGATCTTCTGGTCGAGGCGCCATCGCCGGGTGGTGCCTGAGCCGGTTTGCGCGCGGGGGCTTTCCTGCTAGAGGGTGTGATGAGAGGGAAAAGAGAGAAAGAATTGTTCTTTTTTGAAAAAAAGAACCAAAAAACTTTTATCCGTTGAGCAATGCCCGCGGCATTGCCGCTGCGAGAAAACGGAAAAGAAGTCTTTTTGCTTCTTTTTCTTCAGAAAAAGAAGATTTTTATCTTAAAATGCTTAAATATTCTGAGAGAGTAAAGGCGAGCGTGGAGCCGAGATGTTCGATTTTGCCTGGTCGGAAATAGCCTTGGTGGGGGTGGTGGCGCTGATCGCCATCGGCCCGAAGGACATGCCGGGGGCGTTGCGCGCGGTTGCCGGCATGGTGAAGAAGGCGCGGCGCATGGCGGCCGAATTCCAGGGCCATGTCGATGAGATGATGCGCGAGGCCGATCTCGGCGAATTCCGCCAGCAGATCAACGAAATCCGTAATTTCGACATACGTGGCACGTTCACCGGCGCGGTCGATCCCGATGGCTCGCTCGCGCGCACACTCAATGAAAATCCCTTCGAGGCGACGCCGGTTGCCGCTCACCCCGAGACGGTGATCGAGCGGCCGGAGGATGTGGCCCCACTCGCCGTGCCTGAGCCGGAACCCGAGACCCCGCCGGCAGCCGTCGTCGCGCCGGCCTTCATCCCGCCGGACATCGCCTCGGCGCCGGAGCCGCCGGCCTTCATCCCGCCCGGCGTCGAACGCCCGCGTTACTTCGGGTGATACCCTAACCTTTTGCCGGAAAAACGGAATTGGCCACGCACGAACAGGAAGACCAGATCAACGACAAGCCGATGCCGCTGCTCGAACATCTGATCGAGCTCAGGCGGCGTTTATTGTTTTCCTTGGTCGCGTTCTTGATCGCGTTTGGCGTCTGTTATTATTTTTCCAAGGACATCTATTCATTCCTGGCGCGCCCGCTCGCCGATATTCTGATGCATCAGACCGGGCAAAGCCGGCGGCTGATTTTCACCGCGCTCTACGAGGCGTTTTTCACCTATGTCAAAGTCGCGTTTTTTGGCGCAGCCTTCATTTCCTTCCCGGTGATCGCGATCCAGATCTGGCTGTTCGTCGCACCCGGGCTTTATCGCAGCGAAAAACGCGCGCTGGCGCCGTTTCTGGTGGCGACACCGGTTCTGTTCATCGCTGGCGCCGCACTCGCCTATTATCTGATTTTCCCGACGGCGTGGCGGTTTTTCCTGAGCTTCGAGACGCCGAACGGCGCCGGCGGATTGCCGATCCAACTGGAAGCCAAGGTCAGTGAATATCTGAGCCTGGTGATGAAGCTCATCCTCGCCTTCGGGATCGCGTTTCAACTGCCGGTGGCGCTGACGCTGCTTGCGAAAGTGGGTATCGTCAGTTCCAAGGCGCTGGCGGCCAAGCGCCGCTATGCCTATGTCGGCATGTTCATCATCGCCGCAGTGCTGACGCCGCCTGATATTTTCACCCAGACCGGTCTCGCGGTGCCGCTCATTCTTCTCTACGAAATCTCGATCATCGCCGCCCGCATGGTCGAGCCGAAATTGTCCGAGGACTGACCATGCACGATATCCGCGCCATTCGCGATGATCCGGAAGGTTTCGCACGCCGCATCGGGGCGCGCGGCGCGGCTTTCCGCATCGATAGGATTCTGGATGCCGATAATCTTCGCCGCGCGGCGCTCACCCTCGCACAGGAACTCCAGACACGGCGCAACGACATTTCGCGCCGCATCGGGGAGGCGAAGCGCCGAGGCGAAGATACGTCCAAGCTCGAAAGCGAGGCCGTTGCGCTTCAGAGCGATCGTGAGGAGCACGAGAAGGAAGCCAAGCGCCATGAGGGGCTTGTCAAAGAGGGCCTCGAAACCCTCCCCAACCTCCTCGACCCCGACGTTCCCGACGGCGCCGATGAGCGGGACAATGTCGTCGTCAAGCAGGTCGGCGAGCCGCGCGATTTCGGTTTCGTGCCGCGCCAGCATTTCGAACTCGGCGAGGCGCTCGGCCTGATGGATTTTGCGTTGGCCGCCAAGCTCGCGGGATCGCGCTTCGTCGTTTTGCGCGGGGCGCTCGCGCGGCTCGAACGCGCGCTCGGCCAGTTCATGCTCGATCTCCACACCGGCGAGCACGGCTACGAGGAAACCGCGGTGCCGCTTCTGGTCAATGATTCCACTGTTTACGGCACCGGGCAGTTGCCGAAATTCGCCGAAGACCTTTTTCGCACGAATGATGGCCGCTGGCTGATCCCGACCGCCGAGGTGCCGCTCACCAATACCGTCGCCGGGGAAATCATCGAGGCCAAGCGCCTCCCGCTGCGCCTGACCGCGCTCACCGATTGCTTCCGCGCCGAGGCCGGCGCCGCCGGGCGCGACACCCGCGGCATGCTGCGCCAGCACCAGTTCCGCAAGGTGGAAATGGTTTCCATCACCCTCCCTGAGGAGAGTGCGGCCGAGCACGAGCGCATGACGCAGGCCGCCGAGACGGTGCTGGCGCGGCTCGGCCTTCCCTATCGCCGCGTTCTGCTCTGCGCCGGCGATACCGGGTTTTCGGCGGCGAAAACCTTCGACCTCGAAGTCTGGCTCCCCGGCCAGCAGGCATGGCGCGAGATCAGTTCATGCTCGAATTGCCGGGATTTTCAAGCGCGGCGCATGAACGCGCGCGTGAGAGGCGCCGACGGCAAGGTCGCGGGCTTCGTCCACACGCTGAACGGCTCCGGCGTTGCGGTCGGCCGCGCCCTGATCGCGGTGATGGAGAATTACCAGCAGGCGGACGGCTCGCTCCTCGTCCCCGGCGTGTTACAACCCTATCTCGGCGGGCTTGCGCGGATTGGCGGCTGAAATCCCCGGACGGGGATGGGCAAGGCGGGCCGGGAGCGCTGAAAGCCCGGTCGGTTTCCGGAATAGGCAGGGGAAAAACCGGTGTATGGCGATGAAGCCTATTGGCTCGCGGCGCTGTTCGGGCTGATCCGCGCCCAGATCCTGGCGCCGCTCGGCATCATCGTCGCCCTTGCCCTCAGCCTTCATATTCTGCTCACCAAGCGCGATATTGGTGCTGCGATCGGCTGGATCGGGCTGGTTTGGTTCTCGCCGCTCCCCGGAGGCGTGGTCTATCTGGTATTCGGCGTCAATCGCGTGCGGCGGCGGGCGCGTCTTCTGCGCGAGGTTGCGGCGCCGGCAGGAGCGGTGCCGGCGGGCTCGCCGCGCGACGATCATCTCGCCCCCCTCGAACGCGCGGCACGGCATCTGACACGGCGCGGAACCGTCGCCGGCAATGCCATCACCATGCTGCGGAACGGCGATGCCGCCTATCCGGAAATGCTTGCCGCGATCGAAGGCGCGCGGATCTCGGTTGCGCTTTCAACCTATATCCTGCGCGACGACGAGGCGGGCGGGCCGATCATCGATGCGCTGATCGCGGCAAAAGCGCGCGGGGTTGCGGTCCGCGTGCTGCTGGACGGCGTCGGCAGCGGCTATTTCGTCTCGCCCGCCTATCGGCGGCTCTCGCGTGCCGGGGTGAAGGTCGCGCGGTTTCTCCACTCGCCGCTGCCGTGGCGGATGCCGTTTCTCAATCTCCGCAGCCACAAGAAATTGCTGCTCATCGACGGCCGGCGCGGCTTCACCGGCGGCATGAATATCGGCGCCGAAAATCTCGTCCTGCGCGGGCCGCGCCATCCGGTGCGCGATACCCATTTCGCGGTCGAAGGCCCGATCCTTGCGCAACTCGTCGAGGCGTTCGCCGTCGATTGGGCGTTCATCACCGGCGAGACATTGGCGGAGGCGGCCTGGTTCCCCCCTTTCGAAGGCGAGGCCGTGGGTGAGGCGGTGGCGCGGGTGGTGACGTCGGGCCCGGATGAGGATGTCGAGAAGATCGAAATGCTGATTTTGCAGGCGCTGGCCTGCACGCGGCGTTCGGTTGCGATCATGACGCCCTATTTCCTGCCCGATGAACGCCTGGTGACGGCGTTGGCGCTGGCGGCGCTGCGCGGGGTTGCGGTCGATGTCGTGGTCCCGGCGCGGAGCAATCATCGTCTCGTGGACTGGGCGAGCGAGGCCAATATCGCGCCCTTGCTCCGCGAGGGGGTGCGAATCTGGCGCAATCCGGGGGCGTTCGACCACTCGAAAATGATGGTGGTCGATGGCATTTGGGGTCTCATCGGCAGCGCGAATTGGGATATGCGCAGCTTCCGGCTGAATTTCGAGCTGACCGTCGAGGCGTTCCACGGCGATCTCGCTGGAAAGCTCACGGCGCTCATGAAAGCATGCCGTGGGTCGCGCATCAGCCTGCGCGAGATCGAGGCCTGTTCCTTCCCGCGCCGTCTCCGCAACGCCGCGGCCCGCCTTCTCCTCCCTTACTTGTAACGAATGTGTCAGGCCGCCTCAGGCAGGGCGGCGGCGCGCTCAAGCTGGATCACGATCGGGTGATGATCGGAGGCGCCACGGCCGAGCACCATGGGGGCGGTGGCGATGAGGCCGCGCATGAGGCAGCGGTCGATACGGAGCGGCAGCACGTCGCCGGCACGATGGGTCGGCGCGCGCGGGCCGACATCGTGGAATCCGGGCAGCCAGGCGGGGCCGATGAGATTGAAATCGCCGAGCACGGCGGCATGCGCGGGGAGAGCTGCTGCGACGCGGCGAAGCTGGCGGCGGTTCAGAACCTGCCCATGCGACAGATGGACGTTGGCGAGGGTGAAATCACCGAGATCGATGATCTGGCAGATGCGTTTGACGATCGTGCCCGAGGGCAGCCACAAAAGCCGAGGCGGGCGGGGAAACGGGTCGCGGCTCCACGCGGCGAGGCCATGGATACGCCCGGGAAGCGGCGTCCGCGCATAAAATCCGCCGATCTCGTGCGCGAGCGAATCGATGGCCGCCGTCGCTTCCTGCATCAGCAGCACGTCCGGGCGTTCGCGCCGGATGAGGGCCGCGACATCGGCGAGCGATGCGCCCTTCAGGCGTAACAGATTCCAGCTTATGATTTTCATGGGTGGTCATCGCTACTCGATGTTGCGCGCGATATAAAATAGCAATCGCGTGAAGATTTTGCTACCGGC
>JAKAQU010000135.1 GCA_021819535.1 Pseudomonadota bacterium
AAGCGAGATGGATCGAGGCGGCGAGCTGCGCACTGGTCGCGTAATAATGCCCCGCCATGTCCGCGAGCGTCTCGCCGGTGGTCGCGACTATGCCCTGATGCCGGTCGATCTCGGCGCCCTGGTCGATGGTGAAGGCGATATGGCCCTCGCCGAGCAGGTCGCGCGCCGAGAGGGGCGCCGCGGCGATCGCCGGCACCTCCCTGGCGAGGGCGGCGTAGAAGCGGAGCGCTCCGGTATCGGTGCAATCGGCGACCAGGGTGCGAAGCGGCCCGTCGCCGCGCGCATGCAGGCTGAAGGAGCCGCGGAATTTCAGCCCCCCGGCGAGACAGGCAACGAGCGCCAAAGCCTCGCCGGCAAGGCGCGAGACCGCGGCCGGATGGCCATGGCGCGCGAGCAGCGCCTCGGCGAGCGGCCCGAGCCGCACCAGCCGCCCATGCACCGGGGCGTCGGCGAGCGTAAACGGGGTGACGCCGCGCGGCACGATGAGATCGGGCACGTCGGGGCGGCCAGTGTCGAGGAAGTCGGGGATTTCGTTCATGCCCGGAAGATAATGCGCAACCCGCGCCGGCGCGAGGGGCGGTCAGCCGGCGATCCCGAGCCCGATGCCGGCCGCGGCGGAAAGCAGCACGACCGCGAGTGGGGCGGCCCGCCAAAGCACGAGCAGAACGAAGCCGATGGCCGCGAGCGCGAAATCGGCCCGGCTCCCGACCGCGCTGGTCCAGACCGGGTCATAGAGCGCAGCACCGAGCAGGCCGACGACCGCGGCATTGATCCCGGCCATGGCCGCCCGCGCCGAGGTCTCAGCGCGAAGCGCGTGCCAGAAGGGCAGGCTTCCCATCAGGGCGAGAAGGCCGGGGATGAAAATGCCGGCGAGCGCGAGTGCCGCACCAGCGACCCCGCCAGGGCCGGCATTGGCGATCGTCCCGAGATAGGCGGCGAAGGTGAACAAGGGGCCGGGCACCGCTTGGGCGGCACCATAGCCGGCGAGAAAGGCGTTGTCGGATACCCAGCCCGGCGTCACCACCGCGTCGCGCAACAGCGGCAGAACGACATGGCCGCCGCCGAAAACCAGCGCGCCGGCGCGATAGAAAGCCGCGAAGAGCGCGCGCGCGCCGTGCCCTCCGGGCAGGAACGAGAGCGCAAGAAGGCCCGCGAACAAAGCGAGGAACACGACCCCCATGCCCCGCGTGATCGGCATGATCTCGCCATCGCCGATCTTCGCCGGCTCATCGCGGCAGGCGATCAGGCCGGCGATGCCGCCGAGCACGATGGCGCCGATCTGACCGAGGGAGCCCGGTGCCGCGGTCATCAGGAGGAGGGACGCGAGCGCGATCGCGGCACGCCTCTTATCGGGGCAGAGGCTCCGCGCCATGCCGAGCACCGCCTGGGCGACGATCGCCACCGCGACCAGCTTGAGACCGTGGAGAAGCCCCGTGCCGGCCGCGCCATGCAGTGTGCTCGCCCCCATGGCGAACAGCACGAGCGCGATCGCCGAAGGCAGGGTGAACCCGCACCAGGCGGCCAGCCCGCCGAGATAGCCGGCGCGCATCAGCCCGAGCGAAAACCCGACCTGGCTGCTCGCCGGCCCCGGCAGGAACTGGCAGAGCGCCACGAGATCGGCATAGGCCTGCTCGGTCAGCCAGCCGCGGCGGGCGACGAACTCGGCGCGAAAATAGCCGATATGGGCGATCGGGCCGCCAAAAGAGGTGATGCCGAGGCGGGTGAAGGCGAGCAGCACCTCGCCCGCCGAACCGGTCGCCGTCGGGCGACGAAAACCCGGCGCCCCGTGGCCCTCACCCGGCATCGGGCGCGTCTTTGGCATCCTCGCCGGGCAGCGTGATCCCGGTCAGCGCCTGCCAGACGCGAATGACGAAGGCGTCATCCCGCGCCCCCTGGCCGTTCGCCGCCGCGGCAAGAAAAAGCTGATGCGCCGCTGCTGCCAGCGGCAGGGGAAAAGTGAGGGCGCGGGCCTCGTCGAGCACGATGCCGAGATCCTTGACGAAGATATTCACCGCCGAAAGCGGCGTGTCATCGCCCTCCAGGATGTGCGGCACCCTGTTCTGCCACATCCACGAACTGCCGGCGGAACTCGAAATCACGTCGAACAGGGTTTTCGGGTCGGCGCCGGCGCGAATGCCGAGCGCCAGCGCCTCGGCGGCGACGGCGATATGGACGCCGGCGAGCAGTTGGTTGACCATTTTCACCGTGCTGCCCGCGCCATGCGCCTCACCGAGCCGCCAGACCTTCCCCGCGATCGCCGCGAGCACCGGCTCGGCCTTGGCGAAGGCGGCCTCGGGGCCGGACGCCATCACCGTCATCGTGCCGGCGCGGGCACCGACGGCGCCGCCCGAAACCGGCGCGTCGAGCATCAGGAAGCCGCGCTCGGCGAGCCGGGCTGCGAGCGATTTGGCGATCTCGGGCGCGAGCGTCGTGCTGGCGATGACGACAGCACCAGGGGCGAGGCGTGAGAGACAGCCCTCGGCCCCGAACAGCACGGCCTCGGCCTGCGCGGCATTGACGACGAACACCAGAACGGCCTCGATCCCCTCCGGAAGATCGGCGGCGCGGGCGACGGCCCTGGCCCCGGCGGCGGCGAGTTCGCTACGCGCCGGCAGACGGAGATCGCAGCCGGTGACGTCATGGCCTTTGGCCACGAGATTGAGCGCCGCCCCCATGCCCATCGAGCCGAGCCCGATCACACCGCATTTCATGACGCTTCCTCCTTCATTGGATCAGGCAAAACCGGACCGGCGCAGCCGCTCGACGGCGGCGACCAGGGCCCGGCGGATACCCGGCTCCAGCGCCGAATGCCCGGCATCCGAGATCACCGTCAGCCGCGCCCCGCGCCAGGCGGCGGCGAGCGTATAGGCGGTCGCGGGCGGGCAGATCATGTCATAGCGCCCTTGCACGATCTCGGCCGGGATATGGCTGATGCGGCCGATGCCGCGGAGCAGCCCGTCGGGCGGTAAAAACAGATCATGGGCGAAATAATGCGCCTCGATCCGCGCGAGGCTGAGCGCCGTCCGGTCTTGCGCGAAGGCGCTGACGGCATCGGGGCTCGGCAGCAGCGTGCTGCACGAGCCCTCATAGAGCGACCAGGCCCGCGCCGCCGGCATATGCACCGCGGGATCGGGGTCGGTCAGGCGGCGGAGATAGGCGGCGAGCACATCGCGGCGCTCGGCCTCCGGCAGATAGCCGATGAAAGCGGCATGGGCCTCGGGGAAAAACCGGGCGAGGCCGTGGAGGAACCACGCCACTTCCTCTCTGCGGCCGAGAAAGACCCCGCGCAGCACACAGGCGGCGACACGCGCCGGATGCGCCTCGGCATAGGCGAGCGCCAGCGTCGAGCCCCAGGAGCCGCCGAACAGCAGCCAGCGCTCGATGCCGAGATGGCGGCGCAGCGTCTCGATATCGGCGACGAGATGGGGGGTGGTGTTTTCGGCGAGCGAGCCGGCCGGGCGCGAGCGGCCGGCGCCGCGCTGGTCGAAGATCACGACGCGCCACTGCGTCGGGTCGAAAAACCGGCGATGCACGGCCCCCGCCCCCGCGCCCGGCCCGCCATGGAGGAAGAGAGCCGGGAGGCCGGCGGGATTGCCGACCTGCTCCCAATACATCACATGGCCGTCGGAAAGCGGCAGGAAGCCGGTTTCATACGGCCCGATTTCAGGAAACAGATCGCCCCGTGGCATGGCGACGTGTTATAAAACCCTTTCCGGCGCGCGGTAAGCCCGAAACGCGCCACGCCCCAAACGCGCCACGCTCCAAACGCGCCATGATCAGACGGTGCGATGGGAGACGTTCTTCACCACCGTATAGGCTTGCAGCCCCTCGATCCCGCCTTCGCGGCCGAAGCCGCTCTCCTTGACGCCGCCGAACGGCGTCTCGGCGCGCGATGCGACGAAATGGTTGATGGAGAGATTGCCCGCCTCCACCCCTTCCACCAGCCGGTCGACATTGGCCGCCGAATGCGTAAACGCGTAGGCGGCGAGGCCGTAGGGCAGCGCATTCGCCTTTCCGATCGCCTCATCAAGGCTGCGCACGCGGCTCAGCAGCGCGAGCGGGCCGAACGGCTCCTCGCGCATGGCACGGGCCTCGTCGGGGACATCGGCGAGCACGGTCAGCGGATAGAAATAGCCGCGATTGCCGAGGCGCGCGCCGCCCGCGATCACCCGCGCGCCCTTGGCCGTGGCATCGGCGACCAGCGTTTCCATCGCCGCCAGCCGGCGTTCATTGGCGAGCGGACCCATTTCGCTCGCCTCGTCGCGCCCGTCGCCGATCCTGATCGACGCCGCCCGCTCGGCGAAGGCGGCGGCAAAGCGGTCATAGAGCGCGTCGGCGACGAAAAAACGGGTCGGCGAGACACAAACCTGCCCAGAATTGTGCGATTTCGCGACCGCCGAGGCATGGCCGCTCGCCACGGGATCGATATCGTCGCACAGGATCACCGGCGCGTGGCCGCCGAGTTCCATGATCGCCGGCTTCATATGCGCGCCCGCCAGGGCCGAAAGATGCTTGCCGACGGGAACCGAGCCGGTGAACGTCACCAGCCGCACCGAGGGATGCGGGATGAGGTGGCTCGAAATAGCGGCGGGGTCGCCGAAGACCAGGTTCAACACCCCCGCCGGCAGCCCGGCCTCGGCGAAGGCGCGTGCCATCAGGAGGGCCGCGGCCGGGGTTTCCTCGGATGCCTTGAGAATGATGGCGCAGCCAGCGGCAAGCGCGCCGCCGATTTTACGCGCCGGCGAACTCATCGGAAAATTCCACGGCGAGAACGCCGCCACCCCCCCGATCGGCTGGCGCAAGACGGAATGGCGCATGCCCGGCTCGCTCGGGATGATCCGCCCATAGAGGCGGCGGCCCTCCTCGGCATCCCAGGTGAGGATGTCGCAGCCGCGCAGGATTTCGGCGCGCGCCTGCGCGAGCGGCTTGCCCTGCTCCAGCGTCATGGCGAGCGCCATCGGCTCGATCCGCTCGCGCATGATTTGCACCGCCGTCAGAATGATGCGCGCGCTCGGCCGGGGCGGTACGCGACCAAAGCCGCCCCCCGGCCTCGGCCGCCGCCAACGCGTCATCGAGATCGCCATGATCGGCATGAGGAACGATGCCGAGCGTGCTCTCATCGGCCGGGTTGATCACCGGCCGGCCCTCTCCTCCCATGCGCCATTCACCGCCGATGAAGAAAGCGAGATCAGGATAATCGTTCATCGAAGAGCTGCTCCCATGGCCTCAGTGAAGCGATTTCGCGCGCCCATCGCGCCGCCGGAAGGCCACCAGCGTCGCCATGCTCTCCGCCTGCCAGGAGGTGACGGCGAGGGAAAGGGCGAGCCCTTCCGAGGTTCGCAGCGTCAGGATCACGTCGCGGCCGTTCTCGGCCGGGGTCATGGTCCAGGTTTCGAGCGCATGTCCCGCCCCCCGCGGCAAGGAGGGCGGCATCGCCTGCAAAAGCGCGTCGAGCGACGACGCCGGCAGCGACAGCGTCATCTTGCCGCCGGCGGCATCGCTGAGATCGAGGACGAGGCGCGCGCCATCCGGTGTGAGGCGCAAAGCGTCGAGTGCTGCCGCCTCGATGCGGCGCGGCGCCTTCGGCATGGCGTCAGGGAAATCGGGCATCGGCGTTTCTCCGAAAGGCTTTTCGTAATTCCCATATAAATATAACGCATGAAGCGGGCATCGCCAACCCATCTCCGCACGGATTGAACGGAAAGGCCTTGACCGAGAGGGCGACGCCTGAGCGCGGCGGCGATTATTCCGCCGCGACGGCGACGCCGCGCGCCGCTTCTGCCCACAGGGCCGGGTCGAGTTCTTCCCGCCGGTCGGGGAAAAAGAGTGCGCAGGCGAGGGTGATCACCGCGAAAGCGGCGAGCACCAGGGTCACGGAGACCAGGCTCCCGGTGCGCTCGTAAAGGGTCGCGACCAGGGGCGCGGCAGCGGCGCTGCCGAGGAAGCCGACGAAAAACCGCACCGAATACATGCGGGCCCGCACCGCGGGCGCGATATAGCGCGCGGTCATGGTTTCGTTCACCGTGACCTGCCCGAACACCGACGCCGCCACCAGCCCGGCCGCGAAGACCACGGCGACGCCATGCGCGATGGCGAGTGCCGCGAGCGCCGGCACGAGCACCAGGCTGAGCGGCAGAAAAACCCGTTTCAGCGTCGTGCGATCGATCATCCGCCCGACGCTGAACTGCGTTACCGCGCCGCAGAGTGTCGCAACGAAGGCGCTCGCGCCGACCAGCGGCAGCATATCATCGCCGAGCCGGTCGGCGAGGAGCTTTGGCAGGAGAATGGTGAAAGCGTTGAAGACGAGGCCGGAGACGGCGGCGATCAGGAGCAGCACGATGACGGCGCGGCGCACGAGGGCGGGGGGAATGGCCGGGAAGGGCCGGGTCTGGCGGCGCGCGAGGTGATGATCGAGGGCCGGGGTCCGCACCCAGACCAGCCCGAGTGCGACGCAGACGAGGCCGGGCAGGATGAAGGCGAAGCGCCAGCCGAAATGCGCCGCGAGAACCCCGCTGACGATGGGGGCGAGGGCGACGCCGACATTGCCGAACACGCCATTGACGCCGACCGCGCGGCCCGGACGATCGCCGGCGGCATCGACCAGCATGGCGGTGCCGATCGGATGGTAGATCGCGGCGAACAGCCCGGCGGCGGCAAGGGCGAGGGCGAGGGCGAGAGACGACGACACCGACCCGGCCGCGACGAGGGCGCCACCGGTGCCGAAAAAGAACGCCGCCAGCAGCGCCTTCCGCCCGAACCGCGCGGCGAGCCAGCCCTGCGGCAGAGAGAACAGGCCGTAGAGCACGAACATGCCGGTCGCGAGTTTCAGGATCGGCCCGTAGCTCGGCCCGAACGCGCCGCCCGGCCGCGCCATGACGAGAACGGCGGTGGGCAGGATGAGGAGGGAGTAATGCGTGAGGCAATGCGCGAGATTGATCAGCGACAATTGCCGGCTTTCTTCCTTGGCCACGTCATGCCTCCCCGGACGATAGGGCTCTGATACTACCCTTGATCGGCGCCGATCCCAAGAGGGCGTTGCGAATGGCAGAATTGCGAGGGGCGTTATTCCTCGGCCAGCCGCGCCGCCTGATCCTCGGCGGCGAGCGCATCGATGATCTCGTCCAACTCGCCGGCCATCACGCGGTCGATTTTGTGCAGCGTGAGGTTGATCCGATGGTCGGTGACACGCCCTTGCGGGAAATTATAGGTGCGGATGCGCTCGCTCCGGTCGCCGGTGCCGACCTGGGCGCGGCGATCGGCGGCACGCGTCGCGTGCGCGCGGGCGCGCTCCTGCTCATAGAGCCGGGCGCGGAGGATTTTCATCGCCTTGGCGCGGTTCTTGTGCTGGCTCTTCTCGTCCTGCATCGCGACCACGGTGCCGCTCGGCAGATGGGTGATGCGGACCGCGCTTTCGGTCTTGTTGACGTGCTGGCCGCCGGCGCCGGAAGCGCGATAGACATCGATGCGGAGATCGGCATCAACGATCGCGACATCGACCTCTTCCGCCTCGGGCAGCACGGCGACGGTGAC
>JAKAQU010000136.1 GCA_021819535.1 Pseudomonadota bacterium
CGGCGTGGAACTCGGCCGGCGCCTCCACGAACAGAACATTCATTGGTGGGACAGCCAACTCGCCGAATATCTCGCGATTCCGCAATGGCATGACGTCCCCGGACGCTGGATACGCGCGATCCGCACGCAGGGCTGCGACCCCGAGGATTATCCGCTCTGGGGCATAACTACCAAGCTGATGCCCTACACCACCGGCAACAACGCCGGCATCCCTTTGATGCACGAGGTCGGTGCCAACCTGCGCGGCCACGGCGCCGTCATTCTCAATGCGGCGACGGCGGCAAGGCTCAAGATCGCCAATGGCGATTGGGTCGAAGTCCGCTCGCCCAACGGTGCGACAGAAGGCCGCGCCTGTCTCGTTCAGGGCTGTCGCCCGGATACCGTGGTCATTCCCGGCCAGTTTCAGCATTGGAAAACACCTTTTGCCAAGGATCTCGCTTTTCCCTCACTCAATTCCGTGGTTCCTCTCTCGCTTGAACTGACCGATGCCACCGGCTCGGGCGCGGATGTGGTGCGGGTCGCGGTGCGTAAGATCGCCGCGCCGGCGCGGAGGCGTGTGGCATGACCCGCTATGTGATGGTCGCCGATCTCCGGCGCTGTGTCGGCTGCCAGACCTGCACTGCAGCCTGCAAGGAGGGCAATGCGACACCGCCTGGCGTGCAATGGCGGCGCGTACTCGATCTTGAATCCGGCACCTATCCCGAAGTCAGCCGGGTGTTCATGCCGATCGGCTGTCAGCATTGTGCCAATCCGCCTTGCCTGGAAGTCTGCCCCTCGACGGCGACGCGCCAACGCGACGACGGGATCATTACGATCGATTATGATCTTTGCATCGGTTGCAGTTACTGCATCATGGCTTGTCCGTATGACGCGCGCGCGCTCAGCGATCGGCCTCACTACGCTTTTGGCGATGCGCCGACCGAGGCCGAAGCGGCAGGCGCGCACGCGAAAATGGTTGGCGTTGCCAGTAAATGTACGTTCTGCGCCGGTCGCATCGACGCCGGCACCGCGCGCGGTCTCATTCCCGGCCAAGACCCCGAGGCAACGCCGCTCTGTGTCAATGCTTGTATCTCGGGCGCCCTCAGCTTCGGCGATATCGAGGACGAGCATGGCCGGATTGTCAAACTCCTCGCAGAGAACCGCGCATTTCGCCTGCATGAAAACGAAGGTACCGAGCCAGGTTTTTACTACATCTGGGACAAGGGGACGCTATGAGCGAGACCATGGGTTCCCGCCGTCAGCGTTATTGGGATTTACGCGCGGCGGGGAATTTTATCGGCGGAGGTAGCGGCACCGGGCTGATCATCGCAGCCGCGGTCGCGGCAGCCTATGGCAACGCGTTCCGCGAGACGCTTATGCTCGGTATCGCCCTGATCGCCGTCGGGCTCGCGCTGGTGTGGTTTGAGATCGGCAAACCCTGGCGGGCGCTTCATGTTTTCTTTCACCCCCGCACCTCGTGGATGACGCGGGAAGGGATCGTCGCCGGCGTGGTGATACCGCTCGGCGTTGCCGCGGCGATGGACGCGAGCCCCACGCTCGCTTGGCTCACGGCGGTGTTCGCGGGCGGCTTTCTCTATTGCCAGGCTCGCATCCTTCGTGCCGCGCGTGCGATCTTGGCGTGGCGGCAGGAGGAGATCGTGGCGCTGATCATCGCGGCTGGGCTTGCCGAGGGGGCCGCCCTCGCCCTCATCGTCGGGCCGCGCGGCGGCATCGGGCTCGGCCTCGCGGTTGCCGCCGCTCTCGCGCGCGAGATAGCTTGGCGCCGCTATCGCGACGGCCTTGCACGCAAGCGGGGAGCGGCGGCGAGCCTCGCGGTATTTGCCGCCCCGCCTGCGCGGCGCCTCGGCCTGCTGCACCGCGCAGGTCTCGGCTTGATCGCTGCAGCCTTGATCGTTCCATTATCGTCGCCATGGTTTCCAGATACCGCCGACGCGAGAGTTCTGCTCGCGATCGTTGGTGGTGCATCGGTCGTGCTCGCGGGCTTCGGGGTGAAGGTTCTTCTCATCACGCGCGCTGCTTTCACCGGCGCGATCGTGATACCGATCACGCCGGGAACATCGGCATCGAGCCTCTCACCTCAAGACGAAGGCCGATTTGCCACGAAATTGTAGAACGATTTGCCATCGTCCCAAGCTAATGGCTCAGCGTGAACTCAAGCGGCAATCGACTGTGGAGGAAAAAAATGCAAGATCATAGCCTCGTCATAGAGTCGACACCCAGGGGAAACAATCTCCATTTCTCGTCGCGCTTCAACGCTGCCGCGGTGTTCATCGATCGCCATCTTACCCAAGGGCGCGGGGACGCGGTCGCCATACGCACTGAGCGCGAAGACATAACTTTCGCCGAATTGGCCGAGCGCGTGGCGCGTGCCGGAAACGCGCTGCGCACGCTCGGCATGGCGCGCGGCAGCCGCCTATTGATGGTGGTTCTCGATGAGCCAGAGTTTTTCTATCTATTTTGGGGAGCGATCAAGGCGGGTATCGTGCCGGTGCCGGTCAACACGCTGCTTCGCGCAGCCGATTATGCCGGGCTGATCGAGGATTCCGAGGCCGCCGCGCTGATTTACTCTCCGGAACTCGCCGCCGAAATAGAACCGGCGCTGGCGATGGCGCGACATCGTCCGGCGATCGTGCTTGCCACACGGGGCGATGCGGCCTTGCCAGAGGTTATGGCGATGGCCTCACCGAACCTCGATCCCGTGCCAACCAGCCCCACGGATGATGGCTACTGGCTCTATTCGTCTGGCTCGACTGGGCGGCCCAAGGGTACCGTGCATGCACAGCGCGACCTCGCGGTCGCCTGTCACCATTACGGCATAGAGACACTTGGCCTGCGGGAGGAGGATGTCTTTTTTTCCGCAGCCAAACTGTTTTTCTCCTATGGCTTAAGTAATGGGATGGCGTTTCCGTTGTGGGTCGGCGGCACCGCGATCCTGATGCCAGGAAGGCCGACGCCGGAGAGCAGTTTCGCCATCATCGACCGCTTTCGCCCGACGGTTTTTTTCGGCGTGCCCACCCTGTTTGCGCGCCAAATCGCCGAATTTACACGTCTGAAGCCAAATCTCTCATCGCTGCGGTTTTGTGTTTCGGCGGGCGAACCGCTACCCGCCCATCTTTTCACGCGATGGTACGAACTCACTGGCACCGAGATTATCGATGGTATCGGTTCGACCGAAATGACACATATGTATATTTCCAATCGACCTGGCGCGGTACGCCCAGGCAGCACCGGCCGCGCCGTTCCCGGTTATGAGTTGAAAATTGTCGACGAGCAGGGAAGAGAAGTGCCGCCAGGAATTTCGGGGCGGCTTTTGGTGCGTGGTCTCTCGGTCGCGAAAGGCTATTGGCATAACCCGCGACCGATCGCGATCGATGGCTGGTTCGACACCGGCGACACGTATTGCGCCAATGAAGACGGAACCTACACCTATAGCGGCCGCAGCGACGACATGCTGAAAGTAGGCGGGATCTGGTGCTCTCCGATAGAAATCGAATCGGCGCTGATCGAACATCCAGAGGTGTTGGAGGCGGCCATCATCGGGCGTGAAGATGGCGATGGGCTGATCAAGCCAGAGGCCTGGATCGTCTTACAAAACCAGGAAGCACCGGCCCCGGAAGGTTTGGCCGAAGCACTGGTGCGGCATTGCAAAGAACGTCTGGCACCCTACAAATATCCGCGCTGGTTTTATTTCGTTCCCGAACTTCCGAAGACCGCGACGGGCAAAATCCAGCGTTTCAAACTCCGCGAGCGCCAAGCACGAAGAGAAGATACGAAGATGCCGGAACGGGATGAAAACGCCGCCGCTTGATCTCGATCAACTCGCGATCGACGTGATGGTGCTAAATACGCATCAAGTTACCAGTTTAAAGGTCATGCTGCAGGTCGAGGAAAAAACTCATGCCAGACGATAAGATCGCGGCAAGGAAGCGTGTTCTCGCATTTCACTTGAACGGAAGCGAGCAAGAAATACTGGTCGCCGATCATATGCTGCTGCTCGACACGCTCCGCGAAACGCTCGGCATGACCGGGACCAAGCGCGGTTGCGATGGGGGCGAATGCGGTGCCTGTACAGTGCTGATCGATGGCAGACCACGTCTTTCCTGCCTCACCCGCGCCGAGGAATGCGCCGGGCATCACGTCGAAACCATCGAAGGTCTGGCCACGAATGGCCAGATGAGCCCCCTTCAGCGGGCGTTTCATGAGCGCCTCGGGACGCAATGCGGCTATTGCACGCCCGGGATGATCATGGCCGCCGAAGGCCTGTTGCGCGCGCAGCCAATGCCCGATGAGCGCGCGATCCGTTCGGGGTTGGCCGGCAATCTCTGTCGTTGCACCGGCTATGTGAAAATCATCGAGGCGGTTCAAGAAGCTGCGGGAGCGGCAACATGTCCGTGATACGCAATAGATATGCCATCGTCGGCCAGCCGACGCCCTTGATCGACGGCATCGAGAAGGTTACCGGCACAGCGAAATACACCGCCGATCTCTTTCCCAAAGAGGCCCTGGTCGGGCGTATTTTGCGCAGTCCCCACAGCCATGCCCGTATTATACATATCGATACCGAGGCCGC
This sequence comes from Pseudomonadota bacterium, assembly GCA_021819535.1. GTDB lineage: Bacteria > Pseudomonadota > Alphaproteobacteria > Acetobacterales > Acetobacteraceae > Acidibrevibacterium. The sequence continues at coordinate 4,571 of JAKAQU010000136.1, forward strand.
GCGCGCGCTGCCAGGCGTGCGCGCGGTGATCACCGGCGCCGATTGCCCTTTCACCTATGGTGTGCTGCCGGTCGCGATGAACGAATATCCGCTGGCGCGCGAATATGTGCGCTATCGCGGCGAGCCGCTCGCCGCGGTTGCGGCAGTGAACGAGGAGACCGCCGTTGCAGCGCTCGCGCTGATCCGTATCGACGTTGAGGAATTGCCTGCTTATTATACGACGGCGGCGGCGCGCGCCCCGGATGCGATCGCCCTTCACGCCAACAAGCCCGGCAATATCGAACGCGAGGTTCACCACCGTTTCGGCGATGTCGAGGGCGGGTTCGCCGCGGCCGATCTCGTGCGCGAGGGCGTGTATCGTTGCGCCGAGGTCGCGCATGGGCAAATGGAACTCAACGCTGCTTTGGTGGATTACGAGCCCGAGCGCGATCACGTGACGATTTGGAGCACGACGCAGGTGCCCTATTACCTGCACCTCATGCTGGCGCGCTGTCTGGCGATGGATATGAGCCGTATTCGCGTCATCAAACCCTTCGTCGGTGGCGGCTTCGGCGCTCGCGTTGAGACGCTCAATTTCGAAATCATCGCAGCCCTTCTCGCTCGCGCCGCTGGCGGCAAGATTGCCTTGCGGCTGTCACGCGAGGAAACCTTCCTCACCCATCGAGGCAGACCCGAGACCGAGATACGGCTTAAGCTCGGACTCACGCGGGCGGGGAAAATCATCGCCTGTGCCTGCGAAGTGGTGCAGCGAGGCGGCGCCTATTCCGGCTATGGTATCATCACTATCCTCTATGCCGGTGCGCTGTTGCACGGGCTCTATGCTATTCCAGCGATTTCTTATGACGGTTTCCGCGTCAATGTTAATCTGCCGCCATGCGGTGCGATGCGCGGCCATGGCTCGGTTGATGTACGATTCGCGTTTGAAGCATTGCTCGATAGCATGGCGCGAGAGATTGGTCTCGATCCAATCGCGGTAAGGCGCGCCAATCTTCTCGCCGCACCATGCCAAACCATGAATGGCCTTCGTATCGAGAGCTATGGTCTCGGTGAATGTCTCGATTGGGTGGAACGGGCAAGCGGCTGGCGCGGCCGGCGTGGTCGGCTCGGGCCCGGTCGCGGCCTCGGCATGGCCTGTTCGCACTATGTGAGCGGCGCCGCCAAACCGATCCACTGGACCGGCGAGCCGCATGCCGTCGTCCATTTACGGCTCGATTTCGACGGCGGCATAACACTCCTCACCGGGGCTGCCGATATCGGTCAGGGATCGAGCACGGTGATGACGCAAGCGGCAGCCGAGGTGCTTGGTATTCGCCTTGATCGCGTGCGGGTCATCGCGGCCGACAGCATGCTGACGCCGAAAGATAATGGGTCTTACTCCTCGCGGGTGACTTTCATGGTCGGCAATGCAACGATCGATGCTGCCCGCGCTCTCCTTGCGCGCCTCACCGAGGCCGCGGCCGAACGTCTCGGCGTGGCCCAATCGATGATCGTCTGTGAAAATGAGGTTTTTTACGTTGCCGCCGATGACGGCGCGTCGCTCTCCTTCGCGGAGGTTGCGCAAGCGGCGTTGGCGCGCGATGGCGGGGCCATCACCGTCAAGGGGAGCTTTTCCTGTCCGATCGAATTTCAGGGCGGCACGCATAAAGGCGGTGCCGTCGGCGCGACGATGGGCTTCAGCTACGCAGCACAGGCGGTCGAGGTCGCGGTCGATGCCGAAACCGGCATGGTCACAGTGGAGCGCGTCTGGGTTGCCCAGGATTGTGGCTTTGCCATCAATCCGCTCGCGGTCGAGGGGCAGATCCAGGGCGCCGTTTGGATGGGCATGGGCCAGGCGATCGGTGAGGAGACCCGGTACGAAAACGGGCTCCCGGTTCATGCAAGTCTGCTCGACTATCGCGTGCCGACGATCGTCGAATCGCCGCCGATCACACTCCATATCGTTGAAAGCATAGATCCCAACGGCCCATTCGGCGCCAAGGAGGCGAGCGAGGGCGCTTTGGCCGGTTTTCTGCCCGCCTTCGCCAATGCCATCGCCGACGCGCTCGGTCTCGACATCACGACGTTGCCGATCACGCCGGATCGGCTGCTCGATGCGCTGGCCAAACGCCAACGCGCACAACGCCTCGCCAAGGCGATGGAGGAGATCGCGTGATGGAAATCCTGCCTCGCTTCGAGGTTCTTCGTCCAGGCTCGCTTGCGGCGGCGATTGATTTCCGCGAAACCCATGCGAATGCGCGGTTCGTTGCCGGCGGCACGGACCTCATGGTCAATCTGCGCCATGGTCTTGGCGAACCCGATGCGTTGATCGACCTCCGCCATATTCCCGAACTGCGCGGGATCAGCGTCACGGCCGACGGCACGAAGATTGGCTGCGCCGTGACGCTTGCCGAACTCGGCGCGCAAGAGGGGATATGTGCCGATTACCCAGCCCTTGTCGCGGCAGCACTTTCTGTCGGCGCACCAGCGCATCGTGAAGCGGCAACCATCGGTGGCAATCTTTGCCTTGATACACGCTGCCAGTTTTACAATCGTAGCGAGTGGTTCCGAGAGGCAAACGAATTCTGCCTGAAATACCGCGGAGAGACCTGCCATGTCGCGCCGACGGGAAAGCGCTGCCATGCGGCCTTTAGCGGCGATCTTGCACCAGCACTCCTCGTTTATGGTGCCGAGATCGAACTTGTCGGGCGGGGAGGGCGACGGCGTATTCCGCTCGGCGATCTCTATGCCGAGGATGGGGCGGCGCATTTGCGGATAGCGGCCGACGAATTGCTGGCGTGCATCTATCTTCCGCGCGATCCTTGGCCGGCGGCCTATGCCAAAGCGCGGGCGCGGGGCGCGATCGATTTTCCGCTCGCTGGCGTTGCCGTCGCGCTGCGTGGTGAGGGAAGTCGGGTCGACGGGCTCCGCGTTGCGGTGACCGGCACCAATGCCCGGCGATCGGA
>JAKAQU010000137.1 GCA_021819535.1 Pseudomonadota bacterium
CATGATGGCGATGGCCTTGAACAAGGCCCCCATGCGATCGGGCTCGGCGAGACGCTGGGCGGCGGCGATCAGGGCGGCGGCGCGGTCGGGCGCCTGTGTCCGGGCAAGCCGGCCGGTGCGCTGAAAAAGCCCGAGCCGGGCGAGCAAAATCCCCTGCGGCAGCGGCCCGAACGTCTTTGCCCCTGCCTTCCCGGCGGCGGCGATGAGGAGCGAAAAGGCGACATGGGCGGTGAGGTCGGCGCTGCCCGGATCGGGGAGCAACGCCGCCGGCCGGCGATCGCGAATGGCTTGCAGGCTCTCGCCCGGGGCGGCCAGCGCCGGGCCATAGTCGATAAGGAGTGCCGCGCCCCCCTCTTGCGCGATCCGCGCCGCCAGCGCCGAGACCCAATCAAGCGCCGCCTCGCCCAATTCCACCACCACGCCGTCGCCGGGATCGGCGGGCGCGATCTCGGCGAGCCGTCTCGGCGGATCGGTGCAGGGCAGTTCGGCCCACGCCCCGTCCGCGACGTAGCGCTCCGACCAGCCCGCCCCGCGCCGCACGAATTGGCGGATCGGCAGGGCGTCGAGAAATTCATTGGCGAGCAGGATCACGGGGCCGGGCGGCAGCAAGGCGAGATCGTCATGCCAGGTGGCGTCAGGCAATTTTTCCGCCTGGATGGCGCGGAGCCGAGGCGAGGTCTCGATGAGATGAAGGCGGTGGGCGGCGGCGAAATCGCCGGCGACGGCGCGGATGGCCGCAAGCGCATCCGCCATCAGCGTGCCGCGCCCAGGCCCGGCTTCTGCCAGCAGAACCGGGTTCGGCCGGCCGATCAGCCGCCAGGTTTCCGCCGCCCAGAGCCCGAGCAATTCGCCGAACACTTGGGAAATCTCGGGCGCGGTGGTGAAATCGGCGAAGGGATCGCGGGTCGCGTAATAGGTCTCATTGGCCGCCGCCATGAAATGGTCGAGCCGCGTGAGCGCCACCTTACGCTCCTCTCGTCCGTGAGACGGCGCGCCGGGCGGGACGAGCATCCCGCCCCCGCCCTCTCTTCCGGATCAGCGTTTGCTGAACTGGAAGCTCCGCCGCGCCTTGGCGTGGCCGTATTTCTTGCGCTCGACGACGCGCGAATCGCGGGTGAGGAAGCCGGCCGCCTTGAGGATGCCGCGCAATTCCGGCTCGTAATGGGTGAGTGCGCGGGAAATGCCGTGCCGCAGCGCGCCGGCCTGGCCGGAAAGCCCGCCGCCGGTGACGGTGCAGGTGACATCGAACTGGTTATAGCGGTCGGCGACCAGGAAAGGCTGGGTGATCAGCATGCGCAATACCGGGCGGGCGAAATACTGCCCGACCTTCTTGCCGTTGACGACGATCTCGCCCTTGCCGGGCTTGATCCAGACGCGGGCGACGGCGTTCTTGCGCCGGCCGGTGGCATAAGAGCGGCCCTGAGCGTCGCGCTTGGCCTCGTATTTCGGCGCCTCGGGGGAAACCGGGGCGAGGTCCGGCTTGACGGCGACGATGTCCTTGAGATCGGCCAGTGTGCGCGTGGTTCCAGAGGGGGTTCCAGACATCGGGCTCAGCCTCTCGTGTTCTTCGGATTGAGGGCGGCAAGGTCGAGCCGGCGCGGCGATTGCGCGGCGTGCGGATGCTCGGCCCCGGCATAGACATGGAGATTGCGCATCTGCTGGCGCTGCAGCGGCCCGCGGGTGATCATGCGCTCGATGGCTTTTTCGATCACCTGCTCCGGCCGCTTGCCGGCGAGACGCTGGCGGGCACTCTGGCCCTTGATGCCGCCGGGATAGCCGGTGTGATAATAAAAGATCGATTGATCGATCTTCTTGCCGGTGATCCGCACTTTTTCGGCATTCACGATCACGACGTGATCGCCGCAATCGACATGCGGGGTGAACTGGGGCTTATGCTTGCCGCGGAGCCGCATGGCGACGAGGGCCGCGAGACGGCCGAGCACGGCGCCCTCGGCGTCGATCAGCACCCAGTCTTTCTTCACCTCCGCCGGTTTCAGCGAGAGTGTCGTCTTCATGGTCCATTCCTTTTCGAAAGCTGGCGGCTTATGCCGATCCCGCCCCGATACGTCAAGCGTTTTCCAAAGAGGTAACATAATACCACATGAGCGACGCAAGCCTGGCCAAAGCTCCGGTCCATGACACCCCAGTCCACGTCATCGGCGCCAGCGGCAAAAGCGGCCAGGCGCTGATCCGCCGCCTGCTCGCCGACGGGATCGCCGTCGTCCCGGTGGTGAGAAGCCCCGATTGGCAGCCGCCCGCGGCGCACGGCGACGACCCGAGGCTCGCCCCCGTGCGCCGGGCCGATCTCGGCGATGCCGCGGCCATGGCGGCGGCACTCGCCGATGCCTCGCGCATCGTCAATACCGCCCATGCCCGCCATACCGCCTCCCTCCTCGCCGCCGCGCCCGCCTCCGCCCGCCTCGTCCTCCTCGGCAGCACCCGCCGCTTCACCCGCTTCCCCGATACGCTCGCGCACGAGATCGCGGCCGGCGAGACCGCGTTTCTCGCCTCGCGCCGCCCCGGGGTGATGCTGCATCCGACCATGATTTATGGCGCGAGCGGCGAGGAAAACGTCCAGCGCCTCGCCGCCATGCTGCGCCGCCTGCCGTTCCTGCCACTTCCCAATGGCGGGCGGAGCCTTTTGCAGCCGATCCATCAGGACGACGTGACGCGATCGATCCGGGCGGCGCTCGATATTCCCTGGACGGGGCCAGAGAGCCTGGTGAATGCGGGGGCGGACGCCGTCACTTACGCCGATTTCGCCCGCGCCGTCGCCGCCGCCGCCGGGCTTTCGCCCCCGCGCATCGTGAGTGTGCCGGCCGGCCCGCTGATGCTCGCCGCCTGGCTCACCACCCGCCTCCCCACCCGCCTCCCCTTGTCGCTCCGCGCGAGCCCGGCCGAAATCCGCCGTCTGCTCGAGGACAAGGCATTTTCGATCGAACCCATGCGGGCCCGCCTCGGCATCCGCCCGCTCGGCCTCGCCGAGGGGCTTGCGCGCACGTTTTCCGCCGTCAAGATGGCTCTTTGAGTGAAACAAGGAGCCCGCCATGCCGATCATCAACCGCATCGCCGCCTATGCCGACGAATTGACCGCCTGGCGGCGCGATCTGCACGAACATCCCGAACTTGGCTTCGAGGAAGTGCGGACGAGCAGGATCGTCGCTGAGAAGCTGCATTCCTTCGGTGTCGATGAAGTGGTCACCGGCATCGCCAAGACCGGGGTGGTCGGCGTCATCCACGGCAATGGCAAGGGTAACGGCCGGGCGATCGGGCTTCGCGCCGATATGGATGCCCTCCCCATCCAGGAGGAGACCGGCCTTCCCTACGCCTCGAAACTTCCGGGCAAGATGCATGCCTGCGGCCATGACGGGCACACCACCATGCTGCTCGGCGCCGCCCGCTATCTCGCCGAGACGCGCAATTTCGACGGCACCGTCTATGTCATCTTCCAGCCGGCGGAAGAGGGCCTCGGCGGCGGGCGGGAGATGGTCAAGGAAGGATTGTTCGACCGCTTCGCGATGGAACGGGTCTATGGCATGCATAACTGGCCGGGCGTGCCGGCCGGCGTCTTCGCCTGGCGCGAGGGGCCGGTGATGGCGGCGGCGGCACAGATCGACATCTCCATCACCGGGCGCGGCGCCCATGGCGCGCAGCCGCATCACGGCAACGACCCGATCGTGATCGCGAGCCAGATCGTCACCGCTCTCCAAACCATCGTCTCGCGCCGCGTCGATCCGGCGCAATCGGCGGTCCTGACGATCGGGCAGATCGCCTCCGGCGACACCTATAACGTCATCCCGCAAGTCGCGCGGATGAAGGGCACGGCGCGCTGGTTCCACCCCCGGGTCGGAGACCAGTTGGAAGAGGGGGTTCTGCGCATCGTCCGCGGCATCGCCGGGAGCTTCGGCGCCGAGGTCGAGGTCGAGTTCCGCCGCACCTATCCGGCGACCGTGAACGATGCCGAGGCGACGACGCTCGCCCGCCGCGCCGCCGAAGCCATCGCCGGCGCGAACGCCGTTCGCCACATGGAGCAGCCGACCATGGGCAGCGAGGATTTTTCCTTCATGCTCAATGAGAAAGCCGGCTGTTATATCATGCTCGGCGGCGGGCGCGGGCGCGAGAACGAGCCGATGGTCCATCACCCGGCCTATGATTTCAATGACGACATTCTCCCCATCGGCGCTTCCTACTGGGCGACCCTGGTCGAGCAGCAGCTCGCCAAGGCCTGAAAGCGACGTCGTTCATTTTCCGAAAAAGACCAAAGATGTTTGGTCTCGATCCGGGGCGTCGAACAGCCGCCCCTTTGACGCCGGGCGGGGATCGCCTACATCCGATGGCATCAACGAAGTGAGGTCGTTCGCCGATGCCCGCCCATCCGCACCCCGCCTCCGCCGCTCGCGCGGCGGCCGATAAAGGTTCGGCTCCCGCCTCAGAGAGCGGGGCCGAACTGCCAGCTTGGGATCTCGGCGATCTTTACGAAACCCCCGAGAGCCCGGCGATCGCGGCCGATCTCACCATGGCCGAAAAGGCGGCAATCGCCTTCGAAGCCGCCCATGCCGGCCACCTCGCCACTCTTTCGGGCGAGGCGCTGGCGGCGGCGATCGGGGAATACGAACGGATCGAGGAGCGGCTCGGTCGCCTCGCCTCTTACGCGCAATTGCTGTTCGCCGCCCATTCGACCGATCCCGAGCGCGGCCGCTTCTACCAGACGATCACTGAACGGGTGACGTCGATCAGCAGCCATTTGCTGTTCTTCACCCTCGAATTGAACCGGCTCGATGAGGCGACGCTCGCGCGCCAATACGCTGCGCCAGCGCTTCGCCGCTTTCGCTCCTGGATTGAGGATCTCCGGGTCTTCCGGCCGCACCAACTTGGCGACGATCTAGAAAAATTGCTGCACGAAAAAGAGGTTACCGGGCATTCCGCGTGGAGCCGGCTCTTCGATGAAACCATCGCCAGCTTGCGCGTGCCGCTCGGCGGCGAGGAATTGACGGTCAATGCGGCGCTGGAAAAACTCGCCGATCGCGATCGCGCCATGCGTGCCGCCGCAGCCACGGCGATCGGCCAGGTGTTTTCCGCCAACATCCGGCTCTTTTCCTTCATCACCAACACTTTGGCGAAAGATAAGGAGATCATCGACACCTGGCGCCGCTACCCCGAGCCCTGGAGCCAGCGCAACCGCGCCAACATGGTGGAAGACGAGGTGGTGGCAGCACTCGAAGAGACGGTGGTTACGGCCTACCCCCGCCTCGCCCATCGCTATTATGCCCTCAAGGCGAAATGGCTCGGGCTCGAACGTCTCCAGCATTGGGACCGGAACGCGCCCTTGCCCGAAGACAATGACCGCCAAATCCCCTGGGACGACGCAAAACGCCGCGTGCTCGACGCCTATGCCGCCTTCTCGCCCGACCTCGCGGCCACCGCGCGGCCGTTTTTCGAGCGCCCCTGGATCGACGCCGCTCCCCGCCCGGGCAAAGCCGGCGGCGCTTTCGCCCACCCGACCGTCCCCTCGGCCCATCCCTATCTCTTGCTCAATTACCATGGCCGCACCCGCGACGTGATGACGCTCGCGCATGAACTCGGCCATGGCGTGCATCAGGTGCTGGCCGGCGGCCAGGGCTATCTTCTCGCCAATACGCCGCTGACTTTGGCCGAAACCGCCTCCGTCTTCGGCGAGATGCTGACCTTCCGCGCTCTCCTCGCCGCCGAGGCGGAGCCGGCGCGCAAGCGGGTGATGCTGGCGGCGAAGGTCGAGGACATGCTCAATACCGTCGTTCGCCAGATCGCTTTTTACCGGTTCGAGAAAAAACTACACCTCGCACGCCGCAAGGGCGAGCTTCTGCCGACGCAAATTGGCGAAATCTGGCTCGACGTGCAGCGCGAGAGCTTGGGCCCGGCATTTGAATTCGGCGAGGATTACTCCGTCTATTGGTCTTACATCCCACATTTCATCCATAGCCCGTTTTATGTCTATGCCTATGCTTTTGGTGATTGCCTGGTAAACGCACTTTATGGTGTGTTCGAGGATGGGCACCCCGGTTTCGCCGCGAAATATCTCGACCTGCTCCGCGCCGGTGGCAGCAAGCGGCATCGCGAATTGCTCGCCCCCTTCGGCCTCGATGCCGCCGACCCCGGATTCTGGCGCCGCGGCACCGACATCATCGCCGGCTTCATCGATCAGCTCGAAGCGATCAGCGCATGACCGACGCGCCCGCCGCGCCGCCATCGCCTGACAACAAAGCCTCGCTGTTCGGCGAATTGCGGCGCATGGCGCGCACCTCGGGCGCGGTCGGCGGCATCGCAGCACGTCTCGCCGGGGCGCGTATGTTCGGCCTCCAGACCGACCGCGCAGCACACGCCGAGGATTTGAAGGTGATCCTCGGTGGGCTCAAGGGGCCGCTCATGAAGGTCGCGCAATTCCTCTCGACCGTACCGGACGCGCTGCCCGCCGAATACGCCGCCGAACTCGCCGAATTACAGGCCAACGCGCCGCCGATGGGCCGTGCTTTCGTGCGCCGGCGCATGGAAAGCGAACTCGGTCGCGACTGGCGCAGCCGGTTCGCCACGTTCGAGGAAGAAGCGGCGGCGGCGGCAAGCCTCGGCCAGGTGCATCGGGCAACCCTGCCGGATGGAAGCAAAGTCGCCTGCAAGCTGCAATATCCCGACATGCCGAGCACGGTGGAGGCCGATCTCCGCCAGCTCAAACTGGCGATGGCGATCTATCATCGCATGGACAACGCCATCCGGCATGGGGAAATCTATCTCGAACTCGCGGAACGGCTACGCGAAGAACTCGATTACCGGCGGGAAGCCGCGCAGATGCGGCTCTATCGCGGCATGCTGGAGAACGAGCCGATGGTGCGCGTGCCAAGCCCGATCGAGGGCTATTGCACCGCGCGCCTTCTCACCATGACCTGGCTCGACGGCCAGCCGCTCATGCGCTGGCTGGCCGATGACCCCCCGCAGGAGGCCCGCAACCGCGTCGCCGAAGCGCTGTTTCGCGCCTGGTACGTGCCGCTCTATCGCTATGGCATAATCCACGGCGACCCGCATCTCGGCAATTATCAGGTTGCGAGCGAAGAGAGCGTCAACCTGCTCGATTTCGGTGCGATCCGGGTGTTTCCGCCGCGCTTCGTCGGCGGCGTCATCGATCTCTATGAAGCGGTGCGCGATAATGACAGCGAGCGCGCCCACGCCGCCTATGTCTCCTGGGGATTTACCGACATCACCCGGGAAAAGCTCGAAGTTCTCAATCTTTGGGCGAAATTCCTCTACGAGCCGCTGATGCAGGACCGCACCCGCCGCATCCAGGAGAACAGCGATACGCAGTTCGGCCGCGCTGTTGCAGAACAGGTCCATGCCGGGCTGCAACGCACCGGAGGAGTGAAGCCGCCGCGCGAATTCGTCCTCATGGACCGCTCGGCGATCGGCCTCGGCAGCGTGTT
>JAKAQU010000138.1 GCA_021819535.1 Pseudomonadota bacterium
ATCTAAGAGGGTTCATCGAGCAAAAGCAATTTGGGGCGCGAGAGGAGGGCGCGCGCGATCGCCAGCATCTGCTGCTCGCCGCCGGAAAGCGTTCCCGCCTGCTGGCGCAGCCGCTCGCGAAGCTTCGGGAAATAGCCGAACATGCGCTCGATGTCGGCGCCGATGTCGCGATCGCGCCGGCTGATGGCGCCGAGCCGCAGGTTATCCTCGACACTCAGTTCGAGAAACGTCCCGCGCCCGTCCGGCACATGGCCGATACCGCGCCGCGCGATATCCTCCGTCCGCCATCCGGCGATCGGGCGCCCGGCGAAAATCACCTCGCCGGCGGTCGATACCATGCCGCAAATCGCCCGGAGCGTCGTCGTCTTGCCGGCGCCATTGGCCCCGAGCAGCGCGGTCACACCGCCGGTCTCGACCGCGAAATCGATGCCGTGCAGAATCTCCGTCTCGCCATAGAAAGCGTGCAGCCCCGAGACTTCAAGCAGCGCCGGCATCGGCTGCTTCCCCGAGATAGGCACGGATCACGCGCGGCTCGCGGCGGACCTCATCCGGCGTGCCGTCGGCGATCTTGCTGCCGAATTCGAGCGCCACCACCTTGTCCGACACCCGCATCACCAAATTCATGTGATGCTCGACGAGAAGAATGGCGAGCGAAAAGCGCACCCTGATCTCATGCAGAAGATCGGCGAGTGCCGCGACCTCGCCGTGATTGAGCCCGCCCGCCGGCTCATCGAGCAGCAGCAATTTCGGAGCACCGATCAGGGCGCGCGCGAGTTCGACGCGTTTTTGCGTGCCGAACGGCAAGCCCGCGACCGGCGCGTCGGCGACGGGGCCAAGATCGAGCAGATCGAGGAGTTCGACAAGCCGCGCCCGCGCCGTGACCTCCTCGCGTGCGACCGTCGGCCATGCGAGCGCATTGGCGACAAAGCCGGTGCGGCCGAAATGATGGGCGCCGACCAGAATATTCTCGCGCACCGTCATGCTGCGGAACAAGGCGACGTTCTGGAACGTGCGGCCGATGCCGAGTGCCGCGCGGCGCGCGCGCGGAATGGCGGCGAGATCAAGGCCCTCGAACAGGATCCGGCCGGCGCCATAGTGGTAGATGCCGCTGATGCAGTTGAACAGCGTCGTCTTGCCCGAACCGTTGGGGCCGATCAGGCCGCAGATCTGCCCCTCGGCGACAGCGAACGACACCCCCGCCAGCGCTTGCACGCCGCCGAAGCGAACCATCACGCCGGCAACGCTGAGTAATGCCGGCGCATCGCTCGCGGCATCGAGACGCACAGCCCTATCGGTTTCGGCTTCCCCGCGCACAACCCCTCCCTGTTGCTGTCGGGCTTGGTGCCCGGCTTGCGCCGAAGCTTAGACATCTCTTCTCGCTTGCCGCAAGCCGTGTCTTGAGCCGGCGCGGCGCGAGGCGAAAAATCAGCGGAGCAAAAGGGCGGCACCGTGGCGAAGCACCGCCTCGGCCGCCTCCGTGAACCCCCCGCCGGCGTCGTGCAGCACGAGGCCGGGAAGGAGCGTCTCGCCACGAGATATGCCCTTCCGCGCTTGCACGAGGATGAGCCGTGCCGGCTTTCCGGCGCGCGGCCAAAGCGGCATCAGGGCCGCATCGCCAAGGCCGGCGGCGGCAAAGGCGGCAAGTGCCCGGGTCATCTGGGAGGCGGGAAGAATAAGCGTCATCGTCCCGCCGCGACGAAGCCGCGCCGAAAGTGCCGCGACCCAGCGCGCGACAAGATCGGCCGGCGCGATTTTCGCGCACCGCCGCGCGCTATCCGGAGAGGGGGTGGCCGCCGGGTCGTGCCAGGGCGGGTTGGCGCAAACGTGATCGACGCTTTCTTCCGGCGGCAATCCCTTGAGCGAAAGTAGTGCCGCGATGTCGCCGGCGACGATGAATAACCGCCCTTCCCAGCCATTCGCGGCGATATTGCGTGCGGCGAGCGCCGCCAACGCGGGATCGCGCTCAACCCCGCAGCCGCGCATCCCGCCCACCCGTGCCGCGAGACAAAGCAGCGCCGCGCCCGCCCCGCATCCGGCCTCGATCACGGCTTCGTGTGCTTGCACCGGCACTGCCGCGGCGAGCAGCACCGGCTCGATACCACTCCGAAATCCCTGGCGCGGCTGGGCATAGCGGACACGCCCGCCGAGGAGATACCCCTCGCTCTCGCCCGCGCCGCTCATCTTTCGCCTGCCTCGGCGAGCACTCGCTCCGCACGGGCCGCGTCTTCGTCGGCGACCGCGAGACGGCGCGGGATGGCGCCGATGCTGCCCTCGATCGCGCTGGTATGGGCATCCAAAACCACCGCCTCGATCCCGGCATCGCCGAGGAGTGCGCGGAGGAAGCTCAATCGAACGGCGTCATTGGAATAAGCGATGATGTGCATCCCGGCACTCCTTGCCCCCTCTTTCCGCCGCGCCGATATCGTGCGAGAGAGCGGCATGCAACCGAGTGGAGCCGCCTTCCCCCTCGCAACCCCTGGCCAGGAGAGGCTGTTGGCCGCAACACCTTCTTCGCCTGCCGCGCCGACGCCCGAGCGTGTTCCCGAGAACGCGCTGAATACGCTCGCCTCCCTGGTGCAGGACGATCTCGAAGCCTGCAATCAGACCATCGTCGCCCGCATGGAAAGCCCGGTCGCCCTGATCCCGGCGCTCGCCGCGCATATCGTCGCCGCCGGCGGCAAGCGCTTGCGCCCACTGCTCACCCTCGCCTCGGCGCGGCTCTGCGGCTATGGCGCGAAGCCCGGCGAGACCCGGCACGTGCGGCTCGCCGCCTGCGTCGAATTCATCCATACCGCGACCCTCCTGCACGACGATGTGGTCGATGAAAGTGCCCTTCGCCGAGGGCTCGCCAGCGCCAACGCGGTGTTCGGCAACAAGGCCTCGGTGCTGGTCGGGGATTTTCTGTTCGCCCGCGCCTTTCAGCTCATGGTCGAAGATGGTTCGCTCGCCATCCTCGCCATTCTCTCGCGCGCCGCCGCCACCATCGCCGAGGGGGAAGTGCTGCAACTCATCACCCAGAACGATCTCGCGACCGACGAGGCCCGCTATCTCGACGTCATTCGCGGCAAGACGGCGGCGCTTTTCGCTGCCGCCTGCCAGGTCGGCGCGGTGGTGGCGGGGCGGGACCAATCCGTCGAGACGGCGCTCATGCAATTCGGTCTCGATCTCGGTATCGCCTTTCAACTCGTCGACGACGCCCTCGATTATGCCGCCGATCAGGCGCAGCTCGGCAAGACCGTCGGCGATGATTTTCGCGAAGGCAAAACCACGCTGCCGGTGCTGCTCGCCTATCATGCCGGGGATGCGGAAGAGCGCCGTTTCTGGGAACGCACCATCGCCGAGAGCGAACAGACGCCAGAAGATCTGCCGCAGGCGATCGCCCTCATCGAGCGTCACCGGGCGATCGAGACAACGCTCGCCCGCGCCGGCCGCTTCGCCGCGAGCGCACAGAGCGCCCTCGCCGGCTTCCCGCCCTCCCCGCTCCGCGACGCCCTCCTCGACGCCGCCGATTATACCTTGCACCGGGCACGCTGAGCCGGCGATGCCCGCACCCCCTTTCACCGTCGCCGTGTTCTGTGGCTCACGCACCGGCCAGCACCCCGATTACGCGGCCGCGGCGGCGGCACTCGGGCACGGGCTCGCGGACGCCGGCATGCGGCTCGTCTTCGGCGGCGGGCGGGTCGGGCTGATGGGCGTGCTCGCCGATGCGGCTCTCGCGGCAAGCGGCGCTGTGATCGGCGTCATTCCCGATTTTCTCACCCGGATGGAAGTCGCCCATCCCGGCGTCGCGGAAATGGTGATCACCACCAGCATGCATGCACGCAAGAAATTGATGTTCGACCTCGCCGATGCCTTCGTCACCCTGCCCGGCGGGCTCGGCACGCTCGATGAGACGGTCGAGATCCTCACCTGGCGCCAGCTTGGCCTTCACGCGAAGCCAGTTCTGCTGTGCGACATCCACGGCTCCGCCGCCGCCCTTCGGACGATGGTCGATGCCGCCATCGCCGCCGGTTTCACCGCCGCCGCGGCGCGGGAATTTTTCGAGCTGCATGAAGGGGTTGCAGCGACGCTGCAGCGGCTCCGCGACCTCCGGGCGCAACAGGGCGGCCCCGCTGGATGACCCCGTTCGGTGCCCGGTTGCGCGAACTTCGCGCCGCGCGCGGCATGACGCTCTCGGCGCTCGCCACCCGCCTTGCCGTCTCCCCCGCCTATCTCTCGGCTCTCGAACACGGAAGGCGCGGCACGCCGAGCCTCGGCCTCGTGCATCAGATCTGCGAGGCCTTCGACCTGATCTGGGACGACGCCGAGGCGCTGGCCCGCCTCGCACGCCTCTCGCGTCCGCGCCCGCGCCTGAATGCCGCCGGCCTCACCCCCGAACAGACCGCGCTCGCCAACCGCTTCGCCGAAACCCTCCCCCATCTTCCGCCGGAAACCATCGCCGCCATCCAAACCCTGATCGAGACCGCGCGCCCGACCAAGCCCTCGCGCCAGCGCCCCTAATGGCTCGGTTGCGTCGGCCGCACTTTCCGCGCCAGAAAATGGCAGGCATGCTGGCGTGATGCTCGACCAGCAAGCGCTCGCAGAGAAATTCCCGCAGGCTGGGGCCACGCGCATGCGCCTGACAGCGGTGATCGTGGCTTCGGCCCTTTTCATGCAGAATCTCGATTCGACGGTGATCGCGACCGCCCTCCCGGCGATGGCGCGGGCCTTCGGCGCCGATCCCGTGCATATGAGCGCGGCCCTGACCTCCTATCTCCTCAGCCTCGCCGTCTTCATCCCGGCGAGCGGCTGGATGGCGGATCGCTTCGGCGCGCGCACCGTATTCCGCGCCGCGATCGCCGTCTTCACCCTGGGCTCCGTCCTGTGCGGGCAGGCAAGCGGGCTCGGCTTCCTGATCGCCGCGCGCATTCTGCAAGGCATGGGTGGAGCGATGATGGTGCCCGTCGGGCGACTTTTACTTCTGCGCACCGTCGCGAAAACCGAATTGGTGGCGGCGATGGCCTGGCTTACCGTGCCGGCGATGATCGGCCCGGTGATCGGCCCGCCACTCGGCGGATTGATGGTGAGCTATGCCTCCTGGCGCTGGATTTTCTATATCAACGTGCCGATCGGCATCTTCGGGATCATCTTCGTGAGCCTCTTCATCGCCGATGTGCGGGAAGACGTGCCGGAGAAATTCGACGGGCGCGGGCTGCTCCTGAGCGGGGTCTGCCTCGCCGCCATCATGGCCGGCCTCGAGAGCCTCGGGCGCGGCCTGATTTCCGCCGAGGCCTCGCTCGGACTGATCGTATCCGGCCTCATCGCGGGGCTTCTTTATCTCTGCCATGCAAGGCGCTGCCCGCGCCCGGTGCTCGATCTCACCCTCTTCGCCATCCCGAGCTTCGGGCTCTCGGTCGCCAGCGGCACCCTGTTTCGGATCGGCGTCGGCGCGGTGCCCTTCCTGCTGCCGCTCATGATCCAGATCGGGTTCGGCCGCTCGGCGGCGGCCAGCGGCGCCATCACCTTCGCCGCCGCCGCCGGCGCACTGGTCATGAAGCCCGCAACCCAGCGGGCGCTCAAGCGCTTCGGGTTTCGTCAGACCCTGATCTGGAACGGCGCGCTGGCCGCATCCCTCCTCGGCGCGACCGCCGCCCTCCGCCCCACCTGGCCGCTGGCCGCGATCTACGCGCTCCTCCTCCTCGGCGGGCTGTTCCGCTCGCTGCAATTCACCGCCTACAACACCCTCGCCTACGCCGATATCCCACGCCCGCGCATGAGTGCTGCAACCAGCCTCTATTCCACCATCCAGCAGCTCTCGCTCACCTTCGGCGTCGCCGTGGGCGCGGCGATGTTGGAGGTCGGCCAGGCGATCGGCGGCCATGCGACACCGACACTTGGTGATTTTTCCTGGGCTTTCCTCGCCGTCGCCGCCGCCTCCGCGCTCGGGCTGATCTTCGCCGCTCGCCTCGCGCCCGATGTCGGGGCGGAAATGAGCGGGCATGGCTCCTCGAGACGCGAGATATGATGGTAAGAGAGAAAAAGCGGTTCTTTTTTGAAAAAAAGAACCAAAAAACTTTTGCTCACTGCGCCAGCACCTGCGGCGCTGACGGTTCGAGAACAAGATAAAAGTCTTTTTCTTCTTTTTCGGAAGTAAAAATAAGAACTTCTTATCATATCTTCATCGAAGGGAGGAACACGATGGAAAACTTTCCGCTGCCGACCGCAAGCCCCGCCGAACTCGGCTTTGCCCCGGAACCGCTCGCGCGGCTCGACGCCCTGATCACCCGCCATATCGCCGAAGGCCGCTATCCCGGCGCGCAGATCGCGCTCGCCCGAAACGGCCGGCTCGCGCTCTTCAAAACCTTCGGTGACGCGCGCCTCGCCCCGACGCGTGAGGCGGCGACGAGCGATACGCTGTGGCTGCTATTTTCCAATACCAAGGTTCTGACCATGGCCGCGATCTGGAGCCTGATCGAGGAAGGCACCCTCTCGGTCAATGATCCGGTGGCGGACTATCTTCCCGAATTCGCCGCAAACGGCAAAGCCGCGATCACGATTTTCCAGGTCGCAACCCACCAGGCCGGTTTCCCCTCCGCCAATGTCTCGCGCGCGGCATGGGAGGACCACCAGAAAATGCGCGCCGAGGTGTGCAATTTCTCTCTCGAATGGACTCCGGGGACGCGCGTTCACTACCACGGCCGCAGCGCCCATTTCACCCTCGCCATGGTGATCGAGGCGGTAACCGGGCGGGATTACCGGCGCGAAATCCACGACCGGGTGATCGCCCCGCTCGGCCTCGGCCGCGAGCTTTACGTCGGCGTGCCGGACGCCATGCAATCCCGCTGCGCCGATATCCACGGCCCAGAGGGAAGCGAGGTGCCGGGCGAGAACACCGCCGCCTTCCGCGCCGCCGGCCTGCCCGGAAGCGGTGGCTATGGCACCGCGCGCGCCATGGCGGCGCTCTATCAGATGATGCTGGGCGGCGGGCGGCTCGGCGATGCGCGCCTGTTCTCGCGCCGGCTGATCGAGTTCGCGACGCGCGATTTCACCGGCGAGCGCGGCGATGACGGGATGAACGGGATCATGATGCATCGTGGCCTCGGGCCCCATTCGCGCGGCCTGCATCCGCTGATCCGCGGGCTCGGAAGCCTCGCCCATCCCACCACTTTCGGTCATGGTGGCATCGGCAGTTCCTATGCCTGGGGCGATCCGGCGAGCGGTGTCTCTTTCGCCTACGTCACCAATTTCGTCGCCCCCGACCCCTGGCATTCGTCGCGCCTCGACCGGATCAGCAACCTCGTTCATGCCGCGATCGATTGAGGCTATTACGCGATAGAAAAATTCGGCTTCCCCTGGCCCGGCGGTTATGCTTCCCTGTAAAAATAACCAACTCCAAGAAATCGCAGGAGGAAACATGCCGGGCCGAAACTCGCTGAAGCCGGGGCGCGTCGCGCTC
>JAKAQU010000139.1 GCA_021819535.1 Pseudomonadota bacterium
TTCAATTCGCCCAATAACCGCGCCATGCTGACGGCGGCACCGCGCGAGCGGAGCGGTGGGGCGAGCGGGATGCTCGCGACCGCCCGCCTGCTTGGCCAAACCAGCGGTGCCGCGGTGGTCGCCCTTTGCTTTGCCCTCGCCCATGCGGGCGGCCCGCGGCTTGCCCTTTGGCTCGCGACGATCGCAGCCCTCGCCGCAACGATGGCCAGCCTCTCGCGCCTGAGCCGGGCAGCGCGCGGCCGGCCGGCACTCTGAGCGGGTTGCGGGACGCGCATTCGGGGCCATATTCCATCGAGAGAGTGAGAGAGGGGGGTAGCAAGCCGTGAACATCGCGACCAAGCCATCGAAGCGCCGCGCCGATTTGGTGGCCGACCGGCCCTCGCGCAAGGAAGCCGAAGCCGCAGTGCGGACGCTTTTGCGCTGGGCGGGCGATGATCCGGGGCGGGAAGGCTTGCGTGACACGCCGGCGCGTGTCGCGCGGGCCTATGAGGAGTTTTTCGCCGGCTACGAGATCGATCCCGGCGCCATTCTCGCCCGCACTTTCGAGGAAGTGGAGGGGTATGACGAGATCGTTCTCCTCCGCAACATCCGGCTCGAAAGCGTGTGCGAGCACCACATGGCGCCGATCATCGGGCGCGTGCATGTCGCCTATCTGCCGGATCGGCGCGTGGTCGGCATCAGCAAGCTCGCCCGCGTCGTCGAGGCCTATGGCAAGCGGCTGCAGATTCAGGAGAAGCTGACCGCGCAGATCGCCAACACCATCAACGAGGTTCTGGAGCCGCGCGGCGTTGCGGTGGTGATCGAGGCGGCGCATCAATGCATGACCACGCGCGGCGTTCACAAGCCGGGGGTGACGATGGCGACCAGCCGCATGCTCGGCGCCTTCCGCGACGATCCGGCAACACGCCGCGAACTCCTCGCGATGTTGCAGACCGCTCCCCCCGGCGCCTACGAAGGCTGAGCGCCGCCGGGGCTCGCGCGCCAGCAGCAACGACGAGCGGGTGGGAGCGTGATCAGCGAAGGGAGAAGAGCCGGAGTCCGGCCAAATGCGCGAGGCTCCGGCGCGCGTGCGATACGCGCGGAATTACTTGATTTTCGCCTCGCGGAAGAGGACGTGCTTGCGCACGACCGGATCATATTTCTTCAATTCGAGCTTGCCGGTCTGGTTGCGGGCGTTTTTCTTGGTGACATAGAAATACCCGGTCTCGGCGGTGGAGACGAGCTTGATCTGAACGACGTTGGTCTTGGCCATGGGATACCTCTCTCGCGCCGCAGGTGGCGCAGGATGGGGGGAAAGTCAAGCCCGCAAGGTTGCCCCGCGAGCGATCGCGCCTCTATTCGGAAGCGGCCGGGCGTGGCATCTCCGCGCGCGCGATATCGGGGCGAGGAATATCGGGGCGCGCGCTGTCACCCAGCATTTCGATCCGCCCGGTGATCTGCCCGCCATCCTCCACCTGCAAACGGCGGCAGCGGGCCGTGCCGAGCACGCGGCCGGAGGCGCGGACGACGAGGCTGCCGCGCGCGGTCAGCGTGCCATCGAAGGTGCCGGCGATTTCCGCCTCTTCAACCTCGACCTCACCCTTGAACACGCCACCCGGGGCGATCGCGAGTTCGGCCGCGTGGATCATGCTGGCCTCGACCGTGCCCTCGACCACCAGGCGCTCGGCGTCCTGAACCGTTCCTTGGACTGAAATGCCGCGGCCAACGACGAGGGTGCGGCGCTCGCCCGGTTCCTCGCGGCCGAAGCGCCCTGGTTGCCGAACCGCTCCGCCGGGCAGCCCGCCCTGGCCCGGAGCCGAGGGGGCGGGCGTTGTGGGGGGGGTGAGGGGCGTGCGGCTCATGGGAGTCTCCTTGGACGGCGCGGGGCGGAATGGCGGCACACCGAGGCCGGTGTCGGCTTGCTGGGTGGCAAAGGTCGAGAGCGGGCCGGAACCCGGCTGACCCTGCTCCGCCCGGCTGGAAGGCGGGGCAGCGTGACCCTGGGGATGACCGGAACCCTCGCTATCGGGGTGGCGGGGGTCGCGTTTGGCGGCTTCGGCCGCCGGCACGCCTTCTGGCTTGCGACGCTTGAACACGGTGGCTCCGTTGGTTTGCCATGCGGGAGTCGGCGATTTCGGCAATGGCCTATCACGGAGCGGCGCCGCGCGGCAACCCGGGTTGTGCCGCGGCCATGGCGATGCTACCGCCGACGGCAGATTTTTATCCCGCTCGTCCCCACCGGAGCCCGTCATGCCTCGCGCGTCCGAAGCCGCTCGCCTCGATGTTCTCTGCATCGGCAATGCCATCGTCGATGTCGTCGCCCCCGTCCCCGAGGATTTCCTCACCGCGCACGCGACGGCCAAAGGCACGATGCGGCTGATCGACGCCCAAGCCGCCGAGACGCTCTACGCCGCGATGCCACCCGGTATCGAAAGCAGCGGCGGTTCGGCCGCCAATACCGCGGCGGTCGCCGCCGGGCTCGGAATCGAGACCGGCTTCCTCGGCAAGGTCGCCGCCGACCAGTTGGGCGCGGTATTCCGCCACGACATCGTCGCTGCCGGTGTGCGCTACCCGACGCCGCCGCTCGCCGACGGCGCGCCGACGGCACGCTGCCTCATTCTCGTGACCCCCGACGGGCAGCGGACGATGAACACTTTCCTCGGTGCTTCGGTCGCGTTCAGCGAGGCCGATCTCGATCACGATCTGATCGGAGCCACGAAAATCCTTTATCTCGAAGGCTTTCTGTTCGACCCGCCGCCGGCCCAGGCGGCGTTTCATGCCGCCGCGCGCATCGCCCGCGCGGCGGGCCGCAAGGTCGCGCTCTCGCTCTCCGATCCTTTCTGCGTCGCCCGCCATCGTGCCGCGTTCCAGGCCCTGCTGCCGACCATCGACATGCTGTTCGCCAATGAAGCGGAAATCACTAGCCTGTTCGAAACCAGCGATTTCAACGCGGCGGCCACGGCGGCGCGCGAGGCCGTGCCGCTCGCGGTGCTGACGCGAAGCGAGCATGGCAGCTTCATCGTCCAGGGCGCGGAGCAGGCGATGGTGCCGGCGGCACCGGCGGAGGTCGTCGATACCACCGGGGCCGGCGATGCCTTTGCCGCGGGTTTTCTCGCGGGCTATTGTCAGGGGCGTGGCCTCGCTGCCAGTGGCTGGCTCGGAAGCCGCGCCGCGGCGTTGGTGATCGGTCAGTATGGTGCCCGCCCGCGCGTCGATCTCGCCGGCCTTGCCGTCGGCTGAGCGCGCGGTCATCGCACTCTCTTAAGGAATGACCCTCGATCGCGGCGCGCGGACGGAGGGGCCAGAAAGGTAGGGCAGAAAGGCGGGGCATGGGTACAAGCGGTTTTCCGGTCGATCTCATCCTGTTCGGGATGATCGCGCTATTTCTGGTCTTGCGGCTGCGGAGCGTGCTCGGCCGCCGCACTGGTTTCGAGCGCCCGGAGCCGCCGCCCGCGCTCGCCGGCGGCGGCACCGTGATCGAAGGCCACGCTGAACCCGCGCCCACGCCGCCGGCACCGCAGCGCGGCTTTCCTCCGCCCGATAGCGCGGCCGCGCACGCGCTCGGTGCGATGCGGGGGATCGATCGCGGTTTCGACCCGGCACATTTTCTGGAGGGCGCTGAACGCGCTTTCCGCCTCATCGTCGCAGCCTTCGCCAAGGGTGATCGCGAAAGGCTCGCCTCCCTTCTCGGCCCCGAAACAAGGCGGGTTTTCGAGGCCGCGATCGCCGCCCGCGAAGCGGCCGCGGAAACCATGGCGACCGAAATCAAAGCGCTGCTCTCCACCACCATCACCGATGCGATGCTTGTCGGGACGCGCGCCAATATCACCGTCCGTTTCGTCTCTGACCAGGTGAGCGCGACCCGCGGGGCGGATGGCGAGATCGTTCATGGCTCCGAGGCGATGACGGAAATCACCGATCTTTGGGTGTTCGAGCGCGATCTTACCAGCGCCGATCCCACATGGCGGCTCATCGCGGCGCAAAGCCACGAGTGACATGATCCGATACCCGGCGATGGGGTGCTGGCCGCGGGCGGCGGCCGGCCTCGCCCTTCTTCTCATGCTCGCCGCCTGCGTCGTCCCGCCGGCGATACCGCCTGCGCCACGCATGACCCTGACCCCGGTCGGCTTCGGCGATCTTCCGGGCTGGTCGGAAGACGACGCGGCAGCCGCCCTTGCGGCTTTCATGCGCAGTTGCGCCCGGCTCGCGGTCATGCCGGCCGACCAGCCGATCGGCGGCGAGGGCATGGCGGAGACGCGCGGCGGCCAAGCCGGCGATTGGCGCGCGGTCTGTGAAAAAGCGCGCGGTCTCGCGCCCGATGATCGGGCCGCGGCTCGGCATTTCTTCGAGAGCGCGCTGCAACCCTATCTGATCGGCGATGGCGCCGCCTCGGAGGCTCTCTATACCGGCTATTACGAGCCCGAGCTGCGCGGCGCGCGAAGCCCGGGTGGGGTTTTTCAAACCCCGCTGCTCGGCCGCCCGCTCGATCTCGTCACGGCCGATCTCGGCGATTTTGCGCCCGATCTCAAAGGGCGCCACCTTGCCGGGCGGGTCAGTAACGGCCGCCTCGTGCCTTTTCCGACACGGGCCGAGATCGATGCCGGAGCGCTGGCCGGCGAGCGTCCCGACTTGTTGTGGGTGGCAAGCCCGATCGATGTTTTTTTCCTCCAAATTCAAGGTTCTGGGCGAATCCGCCTGAGCGACGGCGCATTGGCGCGGGTAACCTATGCCGGGCAGAACGGCAGGCCCTATGTGCCGATCGGGCGCGTTCTCGTGGCGCGCGGGGCGATCACCGCGGATCAGATCAGCGAACAGACCATCCGCGCCTGGCTTGCCGAGCACCCCAAAGAAGCCCGGGCGGTGATGGAAGAAAACCCCAATTACGTCTTTTTCCGCGAACTGCGCGACTACCCCGCCGATCTCGGCCCGCCGGGCGCGCTCGGCGCGGCGCTGACGCCGGAGCGCTCGCTCGCCGTCGATCGCCAGTTCATTCCGCTCGGCGCGCCGGTGTTCGTCGCGACGAGCGATCCGCTGAGCCACGCCCCGCTTGCGCATATGATGGTCGCCCAGGATCTCGGCGGCGCGATCACCGGGCCGCTTCGGGCCGATGTCTTCTTCGGCTGGGGCAAGGAGGCCACCGACCGGGCCGGGCGGATGAACGCGAAGGGAACGGAATATTTGCTGCTGCCGCGTTGAGGCGATCCCGCCCGATGGCGTGTGCGGTGCTCAGTTGATCTGCACCGATTGCAGCGCTTCTTCCAGTTCCTGGAAGCTCGGCATGTGCTGATTGGGCACCATCTTGCGGCCGGTCTCGACGCTGACCTGCGGCGCATTGCCGTGAAGATGCGCAACCAGCACCGCGCGGATCACCTCGTAATATTTCCCCTCCTCTTCGACGACGCCCTTGATGCGGTTGGCCAGAGGAGCGGCGAGGCCATAGGAGAGAAGCACGCCGAGAAAGGTTCCGACCAGCGCGCCGCCGATCATCTGCCCGAGCACCGAAGGCGGGTCGCTGATATGCGACATGGTCTTGATCACGCCGAGCACGGCGGCGACGATGCCGAGCGCGGGAAGACTGTCGGCCACGGTCTGCAGCGCGTGGGCGCTGTGCAACTCTTCGGTCAGCGTTTTCTTGATCTCGCGCGCCATCACGTCTTCGATCTGGTAGGGATCATCGGCATTCATCCCGACCATGCGCAGATAATCGCAAATCATTGCGCTTGCGTGGTGATTGGCGAGGATCTTCGGGTATTTCTGAAACGCTTTGCTCTCCTCGGGGCGTTCGATATGCGCTTCGAGCGCCATCGGCCCCTTGCTCGCCGCGAGCTTGGTGAAAAAGAACAGAAGCGACAACAGATCGACATAATCGGCCTTGGCGAAGAGCGCCCCCTTCATCGCCTTGCCGAAGCTCGCGAGCGTGTGTTTCACGTCGTGCATCGAATTCGCCATCACCAGCGTCGCGGTGGCAGCCCCGCCGATGGAGACGAATTCGAAGGGCAGCGCCTCGACCAGGACGCCGATATTGCCGCCCGAGGCAATGAAGGTGCCGAACACGCAGGCAAGCAGAAATACCAATCCACCGATCGTCAGCATGGCGCGCGGCTCACGGCTTGGCGGCGGCCGGCCGGCCGGACGATGCCGGCGCGGGCGCGGGTTTTGGCTTTTCCGGGGCGGCGCGGATGACGACGACGGCTATTCTCCGGTTTGCCGCGGCGAGGGGGTCGCCCGGCAGCAACAAATCGCGATCGGCGTGACCGGTGACACTCTGGAAGCGATCCTCGGGAAGGCCGGCGTCGGCGAGATAGCGCCGTGTCGCATTGGCGCGCTCGGTCGAGAGATCCCAGTTCGATTTGCCGCCGCCGCGATAGGGCGCGGCATCGGTGTAACCGCCGATCGACAGGCGCTCCGGCAGCCGGTTCAAGACCGGGGTGATTTTTGCCAGAAGCTCGCGCGCCCGCTCATTTGGCGTCGAGGCCCCGAGATCGAACATCGGGCGCTTGTCCTCGTCGAGAATCTGGATGCGCAGCCCCTCCGGCGTCTCGTCGATGGCAAGCTGGCGGGCGAGATCGCGGAGTGCCGGATCGCTTGCGATCGCGGCACGGATGTCGCGCGCCGCTTTCTGGAAGGATTCCTCCTCGGTCTTGCGCGGATCGGCGTCCTTCGCCGCGGCCGGCGGGATGGGCGGCATGGCGGCAGAGGTGGCCCCAGGGGTGGCCCCAGGGGTGGTCGCGGGCGGCGGCGTGGTTCCCGAAATTGCGGTCGTCGCGGCGGTTTGCGGGGCGGCATCCATTTTACCGCCGGGTGCCGCGGGGCCGCTGTCGCCTCGCCCGGGCTTGCCGTCATCGGCGCGGAAGGTGCGGGTATTGCCGGGCAGGCCATTGCCGCTTCCGGTCAGGTCTTTGCCGCCGGGATTGAGATCGTCGTTCTGATTGGGATCGGGCTGGACCTGCGCCGGCGTCTCGCCATTATCCTGGTCGACGTCCTGCACCGCCTCGGCGGCGCCCATCACCACCTGCTCGGCGCCACGATCGGAGACCATGCTGCCATCCTCGAACGGCGTCTTGCCCCCGAAGGGCTTGCCCGAGCCTGAGGTTTGGTGGCTGAAGATATTGGATTTGCTGAAATAATCAGCAAGACCCCGGCGTTGCTCCTCCGAGGTCGCATTGATCAGCCACATCAGCAGAAAGAACGCCATCATGGCGGTGACGAAATCGGCGTACGCCACCTTCCAGGCGCCGCCGTGATGGCCGCCCTCGATCACCTCCTCCTTGCGGATAAGGACTGTTTTGCCGGCGTTTTCGCCGCCTCTCGTGCTTTTGCCTGCCATCGTCTTCCGTGCCGCTATTGCCCACGCGGCGGCCAGCATGCACGGAGTTGCAGATC
>JAKAQU010000140.1 GCA_021819535.1 Pseudomonadota bacterium
CGATCTGCTGCACATTGCCGCCGGAAAGGGCGCCGAGCGGCGCGTCGGGGTCGGGCGGGCGGATGGTATAGTCCTCGATGAGGTCGCGCGCCGCCTCACGCATCGCCGCGCGGTCGAGCCAGATACCACCTGCGGCGAAAGGCGGCGTATCGAAATCACGCAGCGCGAGATTTTCCGCAACCGTCATCCGTTCGACACCGGCATTGCGCAGCGGCTCTTCCGGAAGACAGCGAAGCCCGTGCTTCCTGATCTCCGCCCGCGTGAAACGAAACGGCGTGTCATCGATGCGCACCTCGCCCGCCTCCGCGCGCCTTTGCCCCGCGAGCGCTTCGACCAATTCGCGCTGGCCGTTCCCGGAAACCCCGGCGATGCCAACGATTTCACCCCCCCGGACGGAGAGCGAGACATCGTGCAGCGCCTCGATCCCATCGTCTCGCATGACACGAAGGGCACGAATGTCGAGCCGTATCGCGCAAGGCGCCCGCGCGCCCCGCTCGGCGCGTGTCGCGATCGGCGCGGTTCCGACCATCATCGCCGCCATGGCTGCCGGCGACAAGGTGCTTACCTCGCCCGCACCGGCGAGCCTTCCCCGCCGCAGCACCGTCACCGCATCGGCATAGGCGGTGACTTCGCGGAATTTATGCGTGATCATCAAGACGGTGAGCCGGCCTTCCTCGACCAGGCCGCGGAGAAAGCGCAAAACTTCGTCCGCCTCCGCCGGCGTCAGAACCGCGGTCGGCTCGTCGAGAATAAGAAAACGACAGCCAAGATAGAGAAGTTTCAGGATTTCGACTTTCTGTTTCTCTCCCGCGGCCAGGGTCGCAACCCGGCGCTCGAGCGGCACCTGAAACGGCATGCGCGCCATGAATTCCTCAAGCGCGCGTTTTTCTTTGCGCCACGGAATTATGCCCGGAACGTCGGCACGCGCCATGACCATGTTCTCGGCGACCGTCATGCCGCCGACCAGCGTAAAATGCTGATACACCATGCCGAGGCCGAGCGTTCGCGCGGCGCGCGGGCCGGCGATCGCAACCTCGCGCCCATCGAGCAGAATATCGCCCTGATCGGCGTGATAGCTGCCGATGATGCATTTGACGAGCGTGCTCTTGCCGGCGCCGTTTTCGCCGAGCAGCGCATGCAGCGTGCCGGCGGGAACACGCATGTCCACATCGGCGAGTGCGACATTGGCGCCGAAGCGTTTGCTCATGGCGGCGACTTCGAGCGAAGCGGCGCCGGCGGCGTTCATGCCAGCGCCGCGAGCAGACTGGCGCTCTCGGCGACCGCGCCGAACACGCCGCCCTGCATCGTCACCATCTTGAGCGCGGCGAGATGATTGCCGTGATCGGTTGCGCCACACCCATCGGCGAGGATCAGGCATTCGAAGCCGCGGTCATTGGCCTCTCGCATCGTCGTGTGTACGCAGACGTCGGTTGTGATGCCGCAAAGAACGAGATTCCTGATGCCGCGCGTGCGCAGGATGAGTTCGAGGTCGGTTGCGCAGAAAGACCCCTTGCCCGGCTTGTCGATGATCACCTCGCCGGGAAGGGGGGCGAGTTCGGGAATGATCTCCCACCCCGGCTCGCCACGCACCAGAATGCGCCCGCACGGCCCCGGATCGCCGATCCCAGCACCTATTCTTTGCGAGCGCCAGCGCTTGTTCGCCGGCAGATCGGAGAGATCGGGGCGATGGCCCTCGCGGGTGTGGAAGATCGGAAAGCCGCGCGTGCGCATCGCCGCAAGCACGCTCGCGATCGGCGCGATCGGTGCTCGCGTCAGCGAAAGATCATAGCCCATCTTGTCGACATAGCCGCCGATGCCGCAGAAATCGGTCTGCATGTCGATGACGATCAGCGCCGTCGTTTGCGGCGTGAGCGATCCGTCATAGGGCCAGGGATAGGGATCGGCGGCGACGGTGAGAGACATGGAAAGCTCCGCGAGGTCAGGAATGGCTCGCCGATGGCGGCGGAAATCCGCAGCTCGTGCCGTCGGTGATGGCAATCTCGTCTTCCCAGGGCAGGCGATAGCGGCCGGCGGCAAGATCGGTCATGTAGGAATAGGGGCAATCGCGCGCGCCGCCCGCGACCGCGACATAGCCGCGATGACCGAGCTGGTAGATATTGTTTTCAACTCCCCAGAGGCGCCGCGCCGCGCGCACGGGATCGAGGCGCAATTCCGCGGTGATGATTTCATCGGCGAGCCCATTGCCTTCGACCAGCGGCACGCCGTCGAAATTGACGAACATGCCTTCACCCATCGAGTTGAAAATGCCATCGCTTCCGGCAAGGCACACGCTCGCGGTATACATGAGGTTACAAAACGCGTTTGCCTGGTTGGTGATTTTCCAGGCGTGACGGATCGGCGCGGTATAGCCCGCGGTGCGGAGCAGGATCTCCGCCCCCTTATAGGCGGCCTCGCGCGCCATTTCCGGAAACATGCCGTCATGGCAGATGATCAGCGCCATCCGCGCCCCGTTCGGCCCGGTGAAGACCGGAATACCGAGATCACCCGGGGCCCAGGGCTCGACCGGCACCCAGGGGTGAAGCTTGCGATAGTAAAGTTTCTCGTTTCCGTCGGGATCGAAGACAAGGCCCGCGTTCCAGGGATAACCGCCTTGATTGTGCTCCATGATCGAGAAACAGCCCCAGATGCGATGCTCGATGCAGGCGGCGCGAAATGCCGCGACCTCCGGCCCGTCCCGCCGGCACATCAATTCCGGCGCCGTATTCATCGACAATCCGTGCAGCGCGTATTCGGGAAACACGACCATATCCATCCCCGGCATCGCCCGCCGCGCCTTGCCGACGAGGGCGGCGATGCGGCCCGTCTGCCGGGCGAGATCAGCGGCGGTTTCGACCCGTGGCAACTGGCACTGCACGAGGCCGATGACGACGCCGTCCGGGGATTTGTTGAGACCACCAAGGCCGGTCATGCGTTTTCCCAGTCCTTTTCTCAGCGTGTTACGGATAGCTCTCCGGGCGCGCCGGCCAGCGTGTGGCGCCGCGACGAGGTCGCGATCATGATGGCGAGCGTCAACGCATAGGGCGCGGCGTAGAAGAGATAGCTCCCCTGATGCACGCCGATCGATTGCAGCGCCGGGCCCAAGGCGCCGGCGGCGCCGAACAGGAGCGAGGCGAAGAGGCAGGCGAGCGGGCGCCAGCGCGCAAAAATCACCAGCGCGACCGCGATCAGCCCCTGGCCGCTGGAGAGCCCCTCATTCCACGAGCCCGGGTAATAGAGCGAGAGAAAGGCGCCGCCGATGCCGGCGAGACTGCCGCCCGCCATCGTCGCCCATAGCCGGACGAGGCGCGGCGCATAGCCCATCGCCCGCGCCGCATCGCTGCTGTCACCGACGGTGCGGAGCACGAGGCCGGGCCGCGTATTGGCCAGCCCCCAGCGGAGCAGGAAAGCGAGTGCGACGCCGATCAGGAATAGCGGATTGATGTCGAGCGCGGCCCGGAGTGGGGCGAAGTGACAGCCGACGCAGAAATGAAGCGCGGGCAGCATCGGCGCGCGCGGCTGGATCAAGGGTTTGCCGAAAAAAAACGCGAGCCCCGTGCCAAGCACCATCAGCGCGATGCCGACCGCGATGTCGTTCACGCGCGCGAGGCTGCAAAGGCCGGCATGGAGGGCTCCGAGCAGCGCCCCCGTCCCCGCCGCGGCCAGCACCCCGAGCCATGGCGATCCCGAGAGCAGCGAGACGCCATAGGCACTCATAGCACCTGCCACCAGCGTCCCTTCGAGGCCGAGATTGATGCGTCCGGAAAGCTCCGTCAGACATTCGCCGAGGCTCACGAACAAAAACGGCGTGCTCGCGCGAATGGCGCCACCAAAGAGCGCAAGTGCCACGCCAGCGGTGCCGAGATCAGCCATGACGCGCCCCGAACCATTGGCTGAGCCGGCCGGAAAATGTCTCGGCGGCGAGCACGGCGACGAAGACGAAGCCCTGCAGCACCGCGACCGTCGCATCCGGCAGGTCGAGATGGCGCTGCAATAAGCCGTCGCTCGCCTCGATCCCGCCGAGCAGGATCGCGACGGGGATGATCGCGAACGGGTTGTGGCGGGCGAGGAAGGCAACAAGGATGCCGCTATAGCCGTAACCGGCGGCGAGCGAGGCGGTGGCGCTGCCCTGCACGGCGGCAACCTCGACCGCCCCGGCCAGCCCGGCGCACGCCCCGGCCAGCGCGCAGGCGATCAGGACCAGTCGCCCGACACCGATCCCGACCATCAGGGCCGCGCGCGGATTGCCGCTATTGACGCCGGCGGAGAAGCCGAAGCGTGTGTGTTGCATCAAAACCCCGGCGCCAAGACAGAGCACGAGCCCGAAAGCAAGACCGACATGCACCGAAAGCCCCGGCACATGCCCGAGCATCAGGGCGGGAGACAATGGCGGGGTGGAGGGTTTGTTGAGGCTCGCCGGATCGCGGAGCGGCCCCTCGACGAGTTGGTTCATCACCGCGATGGCGATGGTATTGAGAAGCAGCGAGGAAATCGTCTCATTGACGCCGCGCCATTGGCGGAGCGCCCCCGGGATCATCAGCCAGAGCGCGCCGGCCGCCATCCCGCCGGCGAGCATCGTCGCCTGGGCGAAAAGCGCGGCACTCGCGCTTTCGCCCCATCCGGCAAGCGAGGCCCCGATCACCGCGCAGGCGAGGCCGCCCAGCACCAGAGCGCCCTCGCCGCCGATCACCATGAGCCCGGCGCGCGCCGGGAGCGCCATGGCGAGCCCGGTGAGCAGCAGGGGCGATGCCTTCTGGAGCGTATTCTGCCACGAAAACCAGGTGCCGAAGGCGCCGCGCCAGATCAGGGCCGCGGCGTCGGCGGGATCGGCGCCAGACGCGGCGACGAAACCGCCGAACAGCAAAAGGGCCGCACCGAGAGCGAGGATCGGCAACAGCCATGCCTCGGCGAGCCTCCCGATCACGCGCCGCCGGGCCCGCGGCCATGCGCCGAGACGAAGGGCGAGCGCAGACATCATGCCGGCCGGCATCGGGCACCCCTCAGGTTTTGCCGACGACGCCGGATGCGAGCCAGTCCATTTTTTCCAGCCAGATATCGGTCTGGCCGTGGCTCGTGCCGGGGGGGATCACCTGCTTGCCGGTATTATCGGCAACCGGCCCCTTGAAAATGACGTAATCGCCGGCGACGAGCTTCGCTTTCACGGCATCGGTCTGCGCCCGTGCCGCCGCCGGCACCATGGCGCCATAGGGCGAGGTTTTGACGATGCCCTCGCGGAGGCCACCGCGCACGAAATTGGGGAGCGGCTTGCCCGCCTGCATCTCGGCGACGAAGTTCTGATAAACCGTCGCCCAGTTCCACTCCGCCCCGGTGAGATAGCCCTTGGGTGCGAGCTTCGCCTGGTCGACGTGATAGCCGCAGGTGTAGATCCCGCGGCTTTCCGCCGTCTGGATCGTCACTTTCGGGCCATCGACATGGCAGGTGACGACGTCGATCCCCTGATCGGCGAGCGCATTGGTCGCCTCCGCCTCTTTGACCGGCATCGACCAGTCGCCGGTGAAGATCACCGTCGTCGTGATGCTGGGGTCGACCAGTTGGGCACCGAGGGTAAAAGCGTTGATATTGCGTAGAACCTGCGGGATGGGCTTGGCGGCGACGAAGCCGAGTTTCTTCGTTTTGCTCATATGCCCGGCGACGATGCCCGAGAGATATTGGCATTCATCGATATAGCCGAAGTAGCTCCCGGCATTTTTCGGGTCTTTTTCGACCCATAATCCGCCGCAATGGCGAAATTGCACTTTCGAGTATTTTTTCGCCTCCTGCAGAACGAAGGGATTGTAATAACCGAACGAGGTCGGAAACAGGAGGGACGCGCCATCGAGTTCGATCATGCTGTCCATCGATTTGACGACATCGACGGTCTCGGGAACGCGCTCTTCTTCGAGCACCTTGACGCCCGCCATTTTCTTGACCGCCGCCGCCCCTTCGGCATGGGCCTGGTTGTAGCCATAATCATCGCGCGAGCCGACATAGAGAAAGCCGACCTCGAGTGCGCCCGCCGCGCGTGCACGCTGGGAAAAGGCGAGAGCACCGGCGGCAGCACCACTTGCCATCCCGAGCAGGGTGCGGCGCGAAAATGATGGACCGAGAGACATATTCCTTCCTCCAACGTGAGTGCCTCGCGGACCACACGCGGAAAGCGGGGCCGCTTCCTTCGCAATTCAAAATTTGTGCCAGACCGAAAGCCCGGCGCGAGGCGGGGATGCGCCAAGAAATGTATGCAAAATTATATGCAGTGGTTATTGGTTGGGCAGTTGTGGGTGAAAAATGGGCGGAACACGCGCGGCAAGCGCAACAAAGACGGGACTTGCGCCCCGGCGGCCGCGCCGCAGGCTCGGGATGTGTCAAAAAATAAAGGCGGCTTATCAGTCATCAGGGCAGGGGCTTCGCCCCAGCCCCCCACCAAAGCCCATGCCTTTGGAAACCGATCTGGAATGCGGGGCGGGGCCGCTTGCGCCCTGGCCTTACTTTAGGCGATCGTCTCCCGCCAATCCCTGAGCCGCCGCGCGGCGATGGCCCGGTTCTTGTATCACCGCCAGTTGATAGGCCGGGCAACACGGAGGGCTGCATGCGAGACGAAAAACGCCGCGACGGAAGGGAAAGAGGGTGCCGCCGATAGTTCTGAGCCTCGATCTCGCCCGCCCCAACACCCCGCCCAAGGTCTCGGCAACCCGCGCCGACGATCTCGCCAACCGGCTCGCCGATGCCATTACCAGCGGCGCTATACCGCCTGGGACACGCCTTGACGAACAGGTTCTGGCCAGCCGCTTCGCGGTCTCGCGCACGCCGGTTCGCGAGGCACTCCACCAGCTCGCCGCGGCCGGGCTGATCGAACGCCGGCCTTATCGCGGTGCCGTCGTCACCACCGTCTCGCCGCAGCAGGTCTCGGAAATGTTCGTCGCCATGGGCGAGATCGAGGCGGTATGCGCGCGTCTCTCCGCCCTGATGATGACGGCGCCGGAGCGCCGCGAGCTGCGTGCCTTCCATGCCGGCATGGCGGCCCTGGTGCGGGCCGGCGACCCGGTCGCCTTCGCCGAAAGCAATGTTCTCTTTCACGAACGGATCTATGCCGGGGCGCACAACGCACTTCTCACCGAAACCGCGCGCGCCCTTCGCCGCCGCCTCATGCCCTATCGCCGGGCACAGTTCCGCGCGCTCGGCCGCCTGCCGCGCTCGCACGAGGAACATTTCGCGGTGACGCTGGCGATCGAGCGCGGCGAGGCGGAGGAAGCCGCGCGGCTGATGCGCGCGCATCTCGGCCTCGTCGGCGAAGCCTACGCGCGCCTTGGCAAAGCGCCCGCCGACGCCTTACCCCCCACCGAATTCCTCGCCGCTTTGCTCTGAC
>JAKAQU010000141.1 GCA_021819535.1 Pseudomonadota bacterium
CGACCCGCCACTTCCGCGCCACCCGGCGGCGGAATGGGCAACCCTGCTCGATCAACCGAACGGGCCGCCGCGCCCGGCATCCCCCCCCGCGCCGTGCCCGCCCGCGACACTCCGCCCGCGCCGCCTGACGGTGACCGAGATCGAGACCCTCATCGCCGACCCCTATGCGATCTACGCGCGGCATATCCTTGGCCTTCGCCCGCTCGGCCCGCTCGACCCGCCGCTCGGGCGGGCGGATTTCGGCGTCATCGTCCATCGCGCGCTCAGCCGGTTTTGCGCCCGCATCGATGATTGCCCGGATGCGCCGGCGATGGCGGCGGCACTCGAAAACGAGATGGAGGGGGCGCTGATCAAAACCGCCATCCGCCCGGCGCTCATCGCCTGGTGGCGGCCGCGTCTCCGCCGCATCGCGCGGTGGGTGGCGGAATGGGAGAAGGAACGCCCCCGCCCCTTGCTCCGTGCCGCCGAGCGCGCCGGGGAATGGGTGCTGCCGATCTCAGGCGGTTTCACACTTGCCGGCCGTGCCGACCGGATCGAACGCGACGCGCAGGGCGGCATCCAGGTGATCGATTTCAAGACCGGACTCGTGCCAAGCGCGCGCGACGTCGCCGAACGCCGGGCGCCGCAGCTTCTCCTCGAAGCGGCAATGGCGGAGAGCGGGGCATTCGGGGCCGAGTTTCAGGGGGAAGCCGTGGCCCTCCTCTATCTTCACCTCACCGGGGGCGTGACGGCGGGAAAGGCGCGGGCATTGTTCGCCGAGGATCACGCGGCGCTGCGCGCGGCCATCGCGGGTGCGGCGAGCGATCTCCGTGCGATGATCGCCCATTTCGCCGATGAGACACACCCCTATCATGCCGGCCGGCCGGCCGATCGGGCGCGGTTTCGCTCGGAATATGCCGCCCTTGCCCGCCAGAGCGAATGGCAGTTGGTTTCGCCCGAGGAGGACGAGGATGACGGATGAGCCGGCGGCGCGGGCGAGCGCCAATCAGCGCCGCGCCTCCGACCCGAAAGTCTCGGCTTTCGTCGATGCCTCGGCCGGGGCGGGCAAGACCAAGCTTTTGACCGACCGGATTTTGCGCCTGATGCTGGCCGGAACCGACCCCGCCCGCCTCCTCTGCCTCACTTACACCCGTGCCGCCGCCGCCGAGATGGCGCTCAGGCTCAACGCCGTGCTCGCCCGCTGGGTGCGGCTCGACAATGGCGCGCTTGAGGTGGCACTCGCCGATCTCGGCGTGACCCCGACGCCACGGACGCGGGGAAAAGCGCGGCAGCTTTTCGCGCGTGTCCTCGAACTGCCCGGCGGGATGCGGATTTCGACCATTCACGCCTTTTGTCAGTCGGTTTTGCGGCGCTTTCCGCTGGAAGCCGGGCTGTCGCCGCATTTCCGCCTGATCGAGGACGCCGACATCACCGCCGCGATGCGGGCGGCGCGCGAGGCGGCGCTGGCCGGGATCGCCGGGCGTGCGGCGGATGAGGCCGCCCTCGACCATCTCGCCGCTTTCGTCGATGAAGACGGGTTTTCGGCGCTGATGGGAAAGATCGGGGCCGATGCCGCGCGCCTTGCCGCTTTCCATCGCCTCGGCCCGGAGGGGCAGCGCGCGGCACTGAGGCGGGTGCTCGGCCTTGCGGTCGCCGACGAAGCAGAGCTTCTTGCCAGCGCGGTGCGCTTCGACGACGAGGCGCATTTGCGCGCGAGTTTGGCGGGCATCGTCGCGCGCGGCTCACCTGGCATGGCAAAGCGCGCGCGAGAGATGCTGATTTGGCTCGCACTTTCCGCCACTGACCGGATCGCCCAATGGGGGACATGGGTCGAGCATACGCTCACCGAGAGCGGCGAGCCGCGCAAACTCATCAACGATAAATTGCGCGACGCCGAACCCGCTCTCGCCGCCCCCATCGCGGTCATGCAGGCGCATGTGCGAGAGGCCGAGGATCACCGCGCGTCCCTCGCTCTGATCGCGGCGACCGCGTCGCTTGCCCGCCTCGCCGGGCCGATCGCCGCCCGCTATGACGGATTCAAGGAAGAAGCCGGCTTTCTCGACTATGCCGATCTCATCAGCCGTACCCTCGATCTCCTCGCCTCCGAGCGGGTCGGCTGGGTGCTCTACAAGCTCGATGGCGGCCTCGATCACCTGCTCATCGACGAGGCGCAGGACACGGCACCCGCGCAATGGCGGATCGCGCACGCGCTGAGCGCGGAATTCTTCGCCGGCGACGGCGCGAATGCCGCGCCGCGGACGGTATTCGCGGTCGGCGATGCCAAGCAATCGATCTATTCTTTCCAGGGCGCCGATCCGGCGGCGCTCGACCCGTCGCGGGAAACCTGGCGGAAATCGGTCGAGGAGAGCGGCGGCATTTGGCACGACGTGCCGCTCGACGTCTCCTTCCGCTCGACGGCGCCGATCCTGGCGCTGGTCGATGCGGTGTTCGCCGATGACATCGCGGGCCGGGGCGTCGTTGCTCCGGACAAAGCGCTCCGTCATTTCGCAGCCCGCGGAGGCGATGCCGGGCGGGTGGAATTATGGCCGCTCCTGACACCCGCGGACGAGGCGGATGCTGGCCCCGCCTGGTCCGCGGCACCGCGCCTGGAGGGGGAGAAAAATGCGCCCGCCCGGCTTGCCGCCGCCCTTGCCGGCTGGATCGCGACCGAGCTTGCCAAGCCCCCTTTCCTCCCCTCGCGCGGGCGCAATCTGCACGCCGGCGATATTTTGGTCCTGGTGCGCAAGCGTGATGCGTTTTCCGCGGCCCTGGTGCGGGCACTCAAGGCGGCGGGGATCAAAATCGCCGGGCTCGACCGGATTTTCCTCACCGAGCAGCCGGCGGTCGCCGATCTTCTGACCCTTTGCGATGTTTTGCTGCTACCGGAGGATGAATTATCGCTCGCCGCACTCCTGGTGAGCCCGCTCGGCGGTCTCAGCGATGAAAGCTTGATGGCCTTGGCGCTCGGGCGGCGCGCCGGGCTTTGGCCGACGCTGCTCGCGCGCGCCGATGAGCGGGAGGAGTGGCGACGGGCGGCGGATTTTCTCCGCCTCTTGCGCGCCCGGGTCGATTTCACCACCCCCTATGCCCTGCTCGCCGAGGCTCTGGGGCGGCTCGGCGGGCGGGCACGGCTTTACGCGCGGCTCGGCCCCGAGGCCGCGGAGCCGGTCGATGAATTGCTCGCGACCGCCCGCGCCTATGCCGCAACCCACCCGCCTTCGCTGCAAGGCTTCGTCCACTGGCTGCGCGGCGCCGGCGCCGAGGTCAAGCGCGCGCCGGAAGCGGCGGGAGACGCGGTCAGGATAATGACCGTCCATGGCGCCAAGGGCTTGCAGGCGCCGCTGGTCATTCTCCCCGATACCACCGGCCTGCCGCCGGCAGAGACATCCCCGCTGCTCTGGGCCGCGGACCCGCTCGGCGCCGGCGAGGTGCCGCTCTGGAGCCCGCGCAAGGAGATGCGCGCCGAAAAATTTTCGGCATTGCTGCGCGCGGAAAAAGCGCGCCGCGAGGAAGAATATAACCGGCTGCTCTATGTTGCCCTCACCCGCGCCGAGGATTGGCTGGTGGTTTGCGGCTGGCAGGGGAAAAAGGCGCTTTCCGCTTCGTGCTGGTACCGGATGGTCGAGCGCGGCATGGCGCGGCTCTCCGGCGTGCGGTCTGAGCCCTGTCCTGAAATCGACCCGAGCGGGGAGATGGCGCGGCTCAGCCTTCGATCACCGCAAACGGCGCCGATCCTGGCGCCGGTGCAAGCGCAAGCGCTGGGCGCGGCACCGCTTCCCGATTTCGTTGGCCGCGCGCCGGATTGGCGGGCCATTTCCCTGCCGCCCGAGCCGTCCTTGCCGCAGCCCCTCGCGCCGAGCCGCCCGGAGGGGGTGGAAGATGGGCCGCACCCCGCCGCCGCCTCGCCCTTGCAACGCAACACGCGCGGGATGGCGGCGGGCCTTGCGCGCGGCCGGGCGATGCATGCTTTGCTCCAATATTTGCCGGCCTTGCCGCCTGCAGAACGGGCAGCGGCGGCGCGGGCATTTCTCGGCCGCCCCGGTCACGGCTGGGATGCGGCGGCCGCCGCGCGCCTTGCCGAGGAAGCATTGGCCATTCTCGACCATCCCGTGCTGGCGCCACTCTTTGGCCCCGCCGGCCGCGCCGAGGTGCCGATCACCGCCTGCCTCCAGACGAAGGCCGGCCCGCGCGCACTCGGCGGCCTCATCGACCGGCTCGCCATTCTTCCGGCGCAGATCCTCGTCGCCGATTACAAAACCAACCGCGCCGTGCCGGCCGAACCGGCCGCCGCACCCGGCCTCTATCTCCGCCAGATGGCCGCCTATCGCGAGGTTCTGGCGGCGATTTATCCGGAAAAAGAAATCGTTTGCGCCCTGATCTGGACGGCGGCCGGCCGGGTCGATGTGCTGGCGAAAGACGTGCTCGACCGCCATGCGCCAGGGCAAGAGAGAGTGCTTGATCGGCCGCCTGCCCCGCCCCATTCTGATATCTGAAACCGTTAGGAGTCTTTCGATGAGTGCCCATACCAAAGCCGTGACCGACGCGAATTTTGCCACCGAGGTGCTGCAATCGACCAAGCCGGTGCTGGTCGATTTCTGGGCTGAATGGTGCGGCCCGTGCCGGATGGTGGCCCCGGCCCTCGAAGAGATCGGGCAGGAATATGCCGGCCGCCTCACCGTCGCCAAGGTCAATGTCGATGAAAACCCGATGACGCCGAACCAATATTCGGTGCGCGGCATCCCAACCATGATTCTGTTCAAGAACGGCAAGCCGGCGGCGACCCAGGTCGGCGCACTGCCCAAGGCGCGGCTGAAGACTTGGATTGATGGGGCGATTTAAGGTATTGAGAGTAAAGATCTTCTTTTTTTGAAGAAAAAGAAGCAAAAAGACTTTCCGTCCGTTCGGAGCGGGCAGTGCCTACGGCACTGCTTGCCGTGCGGCCGCGAGTAGCCGCGCGAGCGCGCGGGTGCGGCCGATGAGAGGCAGGAGGGCAGCCAGTTCCGGGCCTTCCTCCTCGCCGGTGAGCGCCAAACGCAGGGGATGGAACAGCGCCCGCCCACGCCGCCCGCTCGCCGCCTTGAGGGCCTCGGTCCAGCGCCGCCACACGCCCTCGTCCCAGGGCTCGGGCGGCAACAGCTCGGCGGCGAGGGATAAAAAATCGGCCTCCTCCGGCATCGCGGGTGCGGTGATGTCGCCGTTGACCACCACCCACCAATCCTCGGCCTCGCGCAGGAGGTCGAGATTGCCACGCACCGCGCGCCAGAACGCCTCGGTTGTCCCGGCCGGCAGGCGCGTTGCCACCTCCGCGAAGGAAAGCCCGTGCAGGACGCGGCGGTTGAGCGCCAGCAACTGGCGAAGATCGAAGCGCGCGGCGGAGGCCGAATAGGCGCCGAGATCGAAACTCGCGGCGAGATCGGCGAGCGGCAAAGGCTCGGGATCGGCGCTGCTGCCAAGGCGGGCGAGATAGGCGGCAATCGCGACCGGTTCGATCCCGTCGCGGCGCAGGCTGCGGAGCGAGAGGCTCTGGAGACGCTTGGAAAGCTTGCCGCCGTCGCTGTCGGTGAGCAGCGGCAGATGGGCGAAGCCGATCGCCTCCGGCGCACCCCCGAGTGCGGTGAGGAGATCGATCTGCACGCCGGTATTGGTGATGTGGTCCTCGCCGCGGATGATATGGGTGATGCCCTCGGCGAGATCGTCGACGACCGAGGTGAAAGTATAGAGTGGTGTGCCGTCAGCGCGGATCAGAACCGGATCGGAGACCGCAGGAAGCTTCACCTGTCGCGCGCCGAGCACGAGATCATGCCACGCGACGGCGCGATCGGAGAGGAGAAAGCGCCAATAAGGGCGCTTGCCGCCGGCCGCGGCGGCGTCGAGCTGCGCCTGGGTCAGATGCAGCATGGCGCGGTCATAGACCGGGGCGAGGCCACGCTTGAGCCGCGCCTCGCGTTTGGCGCGCAATTCCGCCTCGCTCTCGAAGCAGGGATAGAGCCGGCCCGACGCGCGGAGCCGATCGGCGGCGGCCTCGTAGCGGGCGAGGCGTTCGGACTGGCGGAAGGTTTCATCCCAAGCGAGACCGAGCCAGCGCAGATCCTGCCCGATCGCGTCGGCGAATTCGGGGCGCGAGCGCTCGCGATCGGTGTCATCGAGGCGGAGCAGGAAGCGCCCGCCATGGCGCCGGGCGAAGAGATAATTGGCGAGCGCGATGCGGGCATTGCCGACATGGAGATGCCCGGTCGGGCTCGGCGCGAAGCGGACGCGAAGGCTCATGTTTCGTCCTCGTCTTCACCGGCCTCAGAGCGCGGGTCGAGCGCGCGCCAGTTCCGCTCCTCGGCGGAAGCAGCGACCGCGGCGAAGGCTTCGCACTCGCTCTCGCTGCGCCAACCCGCCTCGCCGGCGGTGAGCACTTCGGCATCTTCGCCATAAGCGTGCCAGGCGGCGAGCACCGCATCCGCCGCTCCGGCATGGCGGCAGCGCTCGATGCTGTCGCGGACATAGGCGCGCGCGAAGGCATTAGCCAGCATCAGGGTCGGGAAGCCGCCGATCTCCTCGACGATGCCATCCTCGGCGCCGCCGGAATGATCGATGATGCGCACCCGCCAGCCGCCGGGGGGGGCGAACAAATCTTGAATATCGATCATTGGATGAGGCCGGTGAAGCCGTTGGTGAGCGGGTAGCGGCGATCGCGCCCGAAAGCGCGGGGCGTGATTTTCACCCCCGGCGGCGCCTGCCGGCGCTTGTATTCGGCGCGGTCGAGCATTTTCCAGACGCGGAGCACGGTCTCGCGCGGGAAACCCTGGGCGAGGAGGGAATCGACCGATTCTTCGCCTTCCACGAGCCCCGCGAGAATGCCGTCGAGAACGTCATAAGGCGGGAGGCTGTCCTGGTCGGTCTGGTTCGGCTTGAGTTCGGCCGAGGGCGGTTTTTCGATCACCCGCGCCGGGATCACGACGCCCGCGGGGCCGAGCGCGCCCTCCGGGTGGTGCTCGTTGCGCCAGCGCGAGAGCGCGAAGACGGTGGTCTTATAGACGTCCTTCAGCACCGAATAGCCGCCGCACATATCGCCGTAAAGCGTCGCATAACCTACTGACATTTCACTTTTATTGCCGGTGGTGAGGAGCATGTGGCCGAATTTGTTGGACAGCGCCATCAAAATCAGCCCGCGCGCGCGGGATTGGATGTTCTCCTCTGTCGTGTCGGCAGCGTGACCGGCGAAGGCCGGGGCCAGCGCCTGCTCGAACGCCGCCATCGCTGGCGTGATCGGAATGGTCTCGCAGGCGATGCCGAGGCGGCGCGCGACCTCGGCGGCGTCATCGAGGCTTTCGCGGCTGGTATAGGGGCTCGGCAGCATCACCGCCCTAATCCGCTCGGGGCCGA